>NZ_JBFUBG010000142.1:0-9582 GCF_056405875.1 Rhizobium sp. P1_E6
TTTCAAGGGCAAGCCGGGCGACGCGCTCGGACCGACAGGCAAACACGATCACACGCGCCGCGATCATATTCTTAAGGTCTTCCAGATCCCTTGGCCTGCTGYTGGAAGTTTGCCGTTTCATGAAGCACCGTAGACAAAGGGCGATCGACACCAACCATAATAAGCGGGGTTATTGAGCAGCGTCGATCATCCTGATCCATTCTGCGGCCCGCCGTGCAGCCTCGGCGAGAACCGGCTTCGGCGCCTTGTAATATTCATCGGCAGGCAATTCTCGCCGCAGCCGAACGAAGGTGATTGCGTCGTCCAAGGTCGGAAACTCGTCCGGCAATGTCAGATGCAGGAAAAGCGAAACCACGGCGACAGATCGAGAACGTCCACCGCGGCAGTTGACCAGCACGCTGCCCCGATCGCGGCGCGGATAGGATGGTTTGTCAGGCAGGATCTGTTCAAGTGCTGCACGCAGGATGTAATGCGCGGCCACCATCTGCGTTTGCGGATTGCCGACGCCGTCGATCAGTCCGATCTTGTAGTAGCGGATCTCGCCTGGCCCGTAGATGCTGCCCTCGTGATCGGAAACGATCTTCTCCTGCTGCACAAAATTGAAATCGAGATTGACGGCGCAATTGACGACGGTCGTGATGCCGTTTTTTCGAAGAAGCCCAAGATCGCTCGCGCCTTCCTTCCCAGAGATGAACAGGTCGACCCCATAAAGAGGATGCGCTTCGTAGATCAGGCTAAGCTTGGGAAGAGGCTGATCTTCCTGTCCGATTGCAATTTCAGGTTTTGTCATGTTTGTCTCCGAGCGGCACCGCGCCTATCGGCCACGGACCAAGATAATCAGGCGGGCAGGAAGGAGAACCCGCCGATGGTTCGTCCAGTGAGCCGCCTAAGCGGCCGCCCTGGCATCCCTTTCACTGGAAATGGATCGCGCCACACGTTCCAATGTCGGGTAATTTGCGCCAGCGCCAGTTGCGATATAACCAGGGCAGAGAAAATCGGCAGAGCCCAGCGGGACCTTGCCGAGTGTTAGTGGTTCATAGTTCCCGCCGGCATTTTTCAGGATCAACGAGGCTGCTGCCACGTCCCACGCGTTGACGCCAAATCCCGCGGCAGCGTCCGCCCAACCCGCAGCGACATGTGCGATGCTCAGAGCCGCACTGCCGGGACGGCGTAGCGTCGAAAATGTCTCGACGAGCATGCCCATATTGGCGAGCGCAACCTCCCGACCGTCCAATCGAAAATCACGCGCAACCGGATAGCCGGTGATCAGTGTCGCGTGCACCTCTTCACCAACCGACCACGAACAAAGAGGCTGATCGTTTAGGCTGGAAGCGTTGATATCTGCGCTGAACATCATTCCGGCGACAGGATCGTAGATCGYGCCGGCAACAACCTCCCCATCGATCACCGCGGCAATGGCGACGCACCAGAAGGCAAGGCCGCGGGCGAAGTTTGCCGTGCCGTCGATCGGATCGACATACCACTGGATGGTGCCGCTTCCTTCCTGTCCGCCTTCTTCCCCCATGATGGCCGAATTGGGTTCATGTTCGAGAATGAAGGCGCGGATAGCGTTCTCGGCCTGTTTATCGTGGATGGTGACGATGTCGTGAAGATCGACTTTGTAATCGACCGAAATGTTGGATCGGAAGGCAGCGAGAAGTGGTTCACGAACGGCAAGTGCCGCACCTTTTGCAATTTCCATCAACCGACGGGAGCGCAGAAGGGGCTCCTCGGTCTGAGGATCGAGCTTGTCGCGATTAGAGCTTTGCATGAGCATATCCAGTCTGTCATTTCAGGATAGATCCCGGCGCTTGGAGCGCCGGAGGTTGCCTACTTGGTGTAGTTTAAGCGCCAGAAATCCTGCCATTCTTCGCGCCGGTCGAAATCATCAAGACCGGTCGATGAGTCATAGGCCTGCAGTCTGTCGGCAACCTTCATTAGACCTGACGGCTCGTCGTCGGGCATCTTGACGTCGATATTGGTCGGCAATTTGCCGTCCTTCATCTGGGGCGCAATGCCCTCTTCAGTCAGGATGTAATGGATGAAGAGCTTTGCCGTATTCGGGCTCTGCGACTTGGACGCGATCAGGCCGAGCTTGATGTAGTTCCAACCGACCCAGGGCTCGAGTGTTGTGCAGATGCCGAGCTTGTAACCCTTGTCCTTGTTGTCGCGGAACTTGGCCGAGCTGAGCAGCCCGAAGAACGGTTCCTTCTGGCCAGGCGCGCCAACGGCCTCGGAGATGCGATCATCGCTGTCGGTCGCCAGTGGCGCATTCTGCGCCAAGGCCTTGATCCAGGCAGCCGCTGCGCTCATCTCGCTCGTATCGAGTTCCTTGCCGAACCGGGCCTTGTGAGCGGCGGCGACAGCGTCGCTGCCGTGAGCCTCCAGTTGGTTGAACCAATCGGTATAATTTCCCTTTGTCAGTGGATCGATAATCGCAACCTTGCCCTTCCATTTCGGCTCCGTCAGTTCCCAGATATTGGCGACAGGGCACTTGTCATAGGCTTCGGTATTATAGGCCCAGACATTGGCATTGGTGGAGATCGCCAGGGGATTTTGAAACTGCTTAGGGATCTTCGCGGTCATATCCGCAGGTACGTAGTTTTCGACGAACTTTTCGGGTAGAAGCTGCGCCAACGCCGCGGGAGCGTCAGTGATCAGGACCACATCGCCCTGGACATTGTTCGACTGGCTTTCCCGGATAATCATCTCGAGCTGGCTGTTGGCCGAAACCTTCATACCGGTCGCCTTCAGACCGTACTTGGCGCTGAAATTCTCGGCCATCTCGACGATCTTGCCGGTACTGTCGTAGACGTTGATCGGCTTTTCGCTTTTGGCCGCGCTGATCAGCGCATAGATAGCGGCGGCGTCACCGGCTGCAGCCGTAGCAACGGAGATCAGAGACCCAGCGACGACAGTCGCCAGGCTTATAAAAGAGATCGCATTTCTGTTCATGGTTCCCTCCCAGGAAGAAGACGAAAGAGCGGGCTTCGACGCTTATTTCTTGTAGTTCATGCGCCAGAAATCCTGCCAGCTCTCACGCTTGTCGAGATCGGCAGCGGCTGTGGACGCATCGAATGCCATAAGCTCCTTGATGTGGCCGGCGACACCAGACGGTTCGTCTACGGGCAACTGGATCGTTGAATTGCCGGAGATTTTCCCATCAGCCGTCTGCGGTGCTATTCCCTCTTCGGTCATGAGGTAGCGCACGAAAAGTTTTGCCGCATTCGGACTCTTTGTCTGTGCGGCAATCAGGCCAAAACCCGGATAGAGGAAACCGGAAAAAGGCTGGACACCAGAGCAAAGGCCAAGCTTCAGGCCCTTTGCCTCGTTATCCCGGTACTTTGCGGTCGACGTGATCACGAAGAATGGGTCTGACTGGCCAGGCGCCCCGGCCGCATCAGCGACGGTCGTCGAGTCCGAAAGCAACGGCCCGTTTTGGGCAAATGCCTTGACCCAGGCGGCAGTGGCGCTCTCTCCGCTGGTGTCGAGCTTCTTGCCATAGAGTGCCTCATAGGCCTTGGCCACATCGGCATCGTGATGCATCTCGATCTGGTTGAACCAGTCTGCATATAAGGGCTTGTCGAAAAGGTCGAGCATAGCAAGCTTGCCCTTCCACTGCGGTTCGGTCAGCTGCCAGATGTTTGTGACCGGGCATTTGTCGTATTTTTCAGTATTGTAGGTCCAGACATGGGCATCGGAGGCGATCACCAGGGGATCGCGTAGCGCTTCGGGAATATCCTTCCGCAAATCCGATGGCGCCCAGCTTTTGACGATGCCTTCGGGCAGGAGTTGGCCCATTGCGGCGGCGACATCGGTGGCGACGCTGACGTCACCGACGATGTTGCCGGCCTGATGCTCGCGGATCATCAATTCGATCTGTGTGGCCTCGTTGACCTTCTTACCGCTGGCCTGCACGCCGTATTTCTTCGTGAAGGCCTGCGCCGTATCAACGATTTTGCCGGTGACGGCGTAAACCGTAATCGGCGGTTCTTTTTTTGCAGCTTCAATCAGCCCGTTCAGATCAAACGCATCCTCGGCATGGACCGCATTGCAAAGTGCCGATGCACAGGCAAGGGCAGCAATGCTGGGAATCAGTCCTCTTTTTGCCGATCTAGCTTCATTCGACATGGTCATGTCCCCCTCCCTGCTCCATCGATTATTTCTGGTAGTTCACTCGCCAAAAGTCCTGCCACGTTTCGCGGGCATCCCAGTCATCGAGGCTGGTCGTCATGGCGTAGGGCAGAAGCTGGTCGAGAACTTTGCCAATTCCGGAGGGCTCGTCTGCCGGAAGACTGACGTCCTTGTTCGTCGACATTTTGCCGTCGATCGCCTGGGGGGCGATGCCCTCTTCGGTCATGATGTAGTGCACGAATAGCTTGGCCGCGTTCGGACTATCGGTTCCCTTTGTAATGAGGCCAACACCGGGATAGAGCCAGCCGACCCAGGGCTTCAGGTCCTTGCAGAGACCAAGCTTCATGCCCTGATCGGCATTGTCGCGGAACTTGGCCGAGCTGATGAGGCCCATGAAGGGCTCGGATTGACCGGGCGCGCCGACTGCATCTGCAGCGGCCGCATCTGCATCGGTCAAGAGTGGTGCGTTGGCCGCGAGCGCTTTGACCCAAGCGGCGGTGGAGCTTTCCTCTTCGGTTTTCAGATCCTTGCCGTAATGCTCCTTGTAGGCTTGGGCGACCTTGTCGTCACCATGCTTTGCCATCTGATTGAACCAGTCAACGTAGGACGCTTTTCCGAGCGGATCCTGCATCGCGACTTTGCCTTTCCACTTCGGCTCGGTCAGTTCCCAGATATTGGTGACGGGGCATTTGTCGAAAATCTGGGTGTTATAGGCCCAGACATTCGCGCTCGTGACGACCGTCAGGGGATCCTGATACTCGGCCGGTATCTTGCTGGCGAGATCCGGCGGAAGCCAGCTCTCGGCAAAACCCTGCGGAATTAGCTGGGCCACGGCGGCAGGCGCATCGCTGACGATCGAAACGTCACCCTGGATGTTATTGGCGCGCGCCTCGCGAATGATCATCTCGAGCTGAGCGGACGCCTTGACCTTCGAGCCCTCGGCAGAAAGACCATATTTCTTGGCAAAATTCTTTGCCATTTCCACGATCTTGCCGGTGCTGTCATACACCGTGATCGGCTTTTCCTTCTTTGCGGCGGCAATCAATCCGTCAAGATCGAAGGGCTCGTCAGCCCTTGCCGCACTTCCCAATGTGGCCGCGACCGCGGTCGCGCATAGCAGGCGGTTCATGCCGCCAATCAWAGTCCGCTTCATACTGTTCCTCCTTCAGCAAGCGTATCCTTTGTGGCGGGTCTTCAATTGAAGGCGCGCGCCCTCAACAGCGTATCGGCCTCCGAAATTCGCTCTCCATGCCCGTCGAAGACATGCAATGCTTCGGCTGGCGTATGGAAAAACACGCGTTCGCCGCCGTCGAGCCGCGGTAGAGCGTGGGTCGTCAAAAACAGCGTGTGGTTTTCGCTGCGCAATTCGAGGATCCAGCTGCCGCCGGTCGGCAGGACGCCGGTAACGGTCATCTCCCCGAAAAAATCACCTTGCGGCACGTCTTCTACCTTCAGGACATACCCCATTGCCTCTGGCCGGATGCCGATAGAGCCGATGTGGGAAAGAGCCGGATAGCGCGACGAGAAATAGGCTTCGGCCTTGTCGGCGATATCACAGACACCCGGCTGTCCAAATGTCAGGATGTTGATCGGCGGACTGCCGACGAATTCTGCAACGAAGCGATTGGCAGGACGATCATAGATGTCGTTGGGCGTGCCCATTTGCTGCAGCGTGCCTTCGTTCATGACCGCGATCGTGGTCGCAAGCGTCATCGCTTCCCATTGGTCATGGGTCACGAAAACGATGGTCGTCTTGAACTCCTTGTGCAGCCGCTTGAGTTCAGCGCGCATCTCGAGCCGCAGCCGAGCATCCAGATTGGACAGAGGTTCATCGAGAAGCAGGACGCCCGGATTGACGGCGAGCATGCGTGCCAGCGCGACACGCTGCTGCTGGCCGCCGGAAAGCTGTGACGGATAGCGATCGCGGTATTTGGCAATATCGAGCGCCTGCATCACGCGCTCGACGCGTGCCTCACGCTCGGCTTTCGGCAGTTTGCGCAGCCGCAAGCCGAAATCGGTGTTCCGCTCGATCGTCAGATGCGGCCAGAGCGCGTAGCTTTGGAAGACGAGACCCATCTCGCGCTTTTCGGGCGGGACGAAAACGCCTTCGGCAACGGAATCGATCAGCCTGTCTCCGACGCGAATTTCACCTCCGGAAAGGTTTTCCAGCCCGGCGATCATCCTCAAAGTCGTCGTCTTGCCGCAGCCCGAAGGGCCGAGAAGGCACATGAATTCGCCATCGCGAATTTCCAGATTGAGGTCGGAGACCGCATTTGCCGAATTCACGCCGTAGTTTTTTTGCGCACCGCGCAGGTTGATCGTAGGCATCAGCTTCCAAGTCCTTCTGCAAGATTTGTGCGGGTCAGTTTCTGGGCCATCAGCGTGCCGAAATAAGCAATGCCGGCAATGATTAGGACCACGGCATTGGCCGCCTGGGTGTAGTGGTAATCGACCAGCCGCAGGGAATAGGTGGTCAGCACGTCGGTGCTCGGGACGGCGAGGATCACGAACAGGCTGAGGCCCTTGATCCCGGAAATGAAGGGCAGAAGCACGCCGGTCACCAGAGAACCTTTCTGGATGGGGATCACGATCGAGATCATGCGGCGCAACCACCCTGCTCCGGCGATCTGTGCTGCCTCTTCGGGATCCTTGCCGAGMTGCGTCATCGCGGAAATTCCGGCGCGGGAAGCATAAGGCATCTGATCAGCGATGAGGGCGAGCACGAGGATAGTCACGGTGCCGTAGAGCGCTGGCATCGGCCCGCGCGGGACGGCAAACAGAGAGAGGTAGGCGGCCGCAAATGCAATGCCCGGCACGAGATAGGGAAGGAACGTCACCTGGCGGAGATAGACCGACAAGGCACGCACCGGTGTGCGGATGACGACGTAGCCGACGAAGAGACCGAGAATACCAGAGGTCAGGGATGCAAGACCGACGATCATCAATGTGTTGCCGGCCGCCGCCCAAAGATCCGGGCTGAGGAGAATGCCTGTCTGCAGCGCGACCGTATCGAGATTGGTGCCGATCCAATAGTCGAGCGTGAAGTTGTCGAGCGTGAACTGGGCAGGAATTCTCATGACGGTCGACAAGGCGAGCGTCAGCAATGGCAGGCCAACACTGAGCAGGAAGATCGCCGCCGCAAAACCTGTGGCCGGGAGACGCATATTGCCCAAGCGGCTTTGACGGTTCATCGAGCCCTTCGAACCGATGGTGACGAAACGGCGGGCTTCGCGCACCAGGCGTGCATCGATCATCAAGGTGATGATACCGATCACCATGATCGAGGCCGCAACGACACCTGCCACCCCGGTCTGGCGAGACGCGATGCTGCGAAACAGCGACGTGGAAAGCACTTCGAACTTCACAGGCAGGCCGAGGACATAGGGAACGCCGAATTCGCCAAGGCACTTTGCGAATATCAGGACCATCGACGACAGGAGCGCCGGCCGCATCAAAGGCAAAATGACCTGGAGTGCAACCTGATGGCGCCGGGCGCCGAGGATACGGGCCGAATCTTCAAGCTGGGAATCGAAGCGGCGGAGCGCTGACCCGAAAAGCAGGATCACGAACGGGGTATAATGCAAAGCAAGGATGATCGTGATCGGAAAACGACCGTAAGCGACCCAGTCGGGCGGCGTCATGCCCACCGCCTCGAACCAACCCGGCTGTCCGCCGATCGTTCGGTTCTTGAACAGGGTCGTCCAGGCAAGCGCAAAGGTCCAGGCCGGCAGCATGTAAGGGACAATCAAGGCCGTTGCAAACCACCGACGTCCGAACATGTCGGTACGGCTGATCAGCCAGGCCAGAATCGTGCCGATCGCCAGAGAAAGGGCAATGGCGCCCAGCGCAACGGTCAGCGTGTTGAGAAGCGGGTGCCAGAAGAGATCGGTCGCCACCGGCGAGAAGAATGTGCGATCAAGATAGTAGAAGGTGAAATCTCCCACCTCCTTGCCGAGCCGTCGCTCGTGCCCAAATTGAACACGAACGGCGTCGAAAATGATCGAAATGATGGGGACGACGATCAGATAGGTAAAGAGCAGCGCCGTCATGACACCGATCAGTGTCGTTGGCTCGCGCAATGCGACCTTGATCCGATAGCGCCACGCCTGCCACCCGGACGGTGTTGCGGCACTCCTGTTTCCGGGTGCTTGCGCTTTCGCCGTATCGCTTAAAAGTGCCATTGTACCTCCCAATCGGGCTTCATTGCCGCGCGTGATTTGCCTGCCTCAGGCAAAAGCAGACACAGCAGAGCATCCGCCAAGCGGGCGGCCCTGGCGCATCGAGCGCGGAAAAGAAATTAGTCCTCCATCGACGGGCCTCTGCAGCCCGCCGTGCTAGCAAACGCACGGCTCCTCCCGGCGTTCACCCTCGGCGAGAGCAATGGAATAAGCATTCCATTTGCCCCTCTTTCTGGAACACATGATTCATCGAATTGACGACTTTGTCAACGACAAAATGCACGCGCGATCAATATATTATCCTATTGTTTTTGTTTGTATTTTTTTGTCATAAAATCTGATTTTTCGAACAGCTTTGCATGTGCATTCGCCGAGGGTGCAGATCGCTGTCATTTTTCCTTGCATCCTTGTCAGGATCGACATCGCCAAATCGAGCGCGCTTGGCGGAGGCGCGGAATTTTTCGATTGGAAAAACCTGCACTTTATGCCCTGTGATATGCGCTCTGGTTCAGGTGGGAACGATTGATGGCACAGACATTTGTGACGGCAGAGGAAGTCGCGAAACGCGCAGGCGTATCGCGCTCAGCTGTATCGCGCACGTTCAATGGCGGCAGCGTATCGAAATCGGTGCGCCGCAAGGTGCTGAAAGCGGCTGGCGAACTTGGTTATCGCGTCAATCGCCTGGCGCAGGGATTGATGAGCGATCGCTCCAATCTCATCGGCGTGGTCGGCGCCAATCTGAGTTCGCCATTCATCTCCAGGCAGCTTGATCTCTTAAGCATCGGCCTGTTGCGAAAGGGCCTGCAGTGCCTGCTGCTCAACGCAGCCGACGCGCGTAAGGATATTGCGCCCCTCATCGAGCTTCTATTCGAGTTTCGCGCGCAGGCTATCATCGTACTGTCCGGTGAGCCGCCCACATCGATCATCGACGAGTGCATTGCCAATGGCGTGCGTCTCATTTTGATCAACCAGCGCATCGACAGAACTGATACCAGCATGGTGCTGAGCGACGATTCTCACGGAGCCGAGCTTGCTGCCATGCGGCTGGTCAAAGCCGGTTGCAAAAAGGTCGCTGTCGTTTCAAGCAGCAGCCAGACCCCGTCACAGGTTCGGCGGGCAAATGCCTTTAGCCAGCGCATGGGGATCGAAGGTGTCGAAGTCGTGGCTTGGTCTGGCGGTCCGACGGCCTACGACAGCGGTTACAGGGCCGCCTGCGAATTGCTTTCGGACAAGACAATCGATGGCGCATTCTGCGTCACCGACCTCATGG
>NZ_JBFUBG010000143.1:0-9434 GCF_056405875.1 Rhizobium sp. P1_E6
GTCGAGCCAGAGGCTGGCGGCATGTTCAGGCACATTGTCCGGACGATTTCCGTCGTCGATGCCGCCGACGATTTCAGCCTGCATGTAGGTATAGGCGGCGCGCAGATCGAGGCCGTCGGTCAGGCTGGTGACTCCTTCGAGCTCGATGCCCTTGACGTCGACCTCGCCGATCTGCCCCGTCGTCGTGCCACCGGACGGCAGCGCAATTGTCGTCAGAACATTCTTCTGCTTCAGGTCATAGGCGGCGACAGTGAAGAAACCGTTCCAGCCCTCCGGCTGATATTTGACGCCGACTTCCACCTGTTCGCCCGTCGTCGGCTGCAGCGGCCCGCCGGTCGCCGGCACAGGCACTGGCTCGAAGGAGGTGGCATAGCTGATATAGGGCGCAATGCCATTGTCGAAGACATAGCTGAGGCCGGCGCGTCCGGTCAGCTTCTGGTCGTCCTTGTCGAGCGAGCGCGATACGCCGGTCAGCCGGTTCGTCGAGGTGCCCTCCGTGCTTGCCCAGTCCTGGCGAAGCGCGGCCGTCGCGCGCCAGTTCTCATAAGCAAGCTCGTCCTGCACGTAGAGGCCGACCTGGATCATCTGCGAGTCGACTTTGGTGCTGACCGTCGGCGCAATCAGCTTGACCGAGCCATAGACCGGATTGAAGGCATCGAGCGGCGTGGCGCGCCAGAATTGGGTGCCGACATTGTTGTCGTAGTAGCGGTAGTCCAGTCCGAACAGCATCTTGTGCTGGATCTCGCCGGTATCGAATTCCGCAAGCAGGTTATTGTCGACGTTGAAGGTGTTGAGCAGTTCGTCTTGAATGGTGGCGTTGCGGTTGATGGTCCGCCCGCCCGTAAGGCCTGATGTCGCCATTCCGAGCGCCTTATAGTTCCAGTCGAAATTCTGGTAGCGGAGGTTCTGGCGGAAAGTCCAGGTATCGTTGAAGCGGTGTTCCAGCTCATAACCAAGATTGGTGAGCGTCCGGTCGGACGTGTCGAAGCTCTTGTCGCCAACGAAGAAATCCCGCGACAGGCGGTTTGCGCCCGTCGCATTGAGCGTGAGCTGCGGCGGCAGGCCGGATGGCGTGCTCGGATTATCGTGCTGGATGCTGGTTAGGATCGTCAGCTTGGTATCGTCGTCCGGCTGCCAGGTGAGCGCCGGAGCGATGAAGTAGCGGTCATTGTCGAGTTCGCCGACCTGCGCCGAGGCCGTCCTTGCCAGACCCGTCAGACGATAGGCGAAATCGGAATTGCCGGGCATGGTGTCGCCGAAATCGAAATAGGTGCCATAGGTGTCATAGCTGCCAGCCTGTACGCCGACCTCGCCGAAACGTTCGAAGACCGGCCGCTTGCTGATGAGATTGATCATGCCGCCCGGATTGCCCTGGCCGTACATGACCGACGCCGGGCCACGCAGCACTTCGATACGCTCGAGCTGATAGGGATCGACCGCTGGGGCACCTGCGGTGCGCATCATGCGCAGTCCGTTCAGGAATTGCGCCTGACGGCTGTCGAAGCCGCGGATACGCGGGGAATCAAAGCGCGGATCGGCGCCATAGGGCTCGCCGACGACCCCGGGCACATAATCGAGCGCCTGGCCGACGGTTTCGGCACCCTGCGACTTCAGCTGGTCAGCCGTCAGCACCGAGATGGATTGCTGGGTTTCGAGGAGCGGCGTACCGGTCTTGGTGGCAGTCGCACTCGTCCTTGCGACAAAACCCTTAACCGGCGCCGTCGGGTCCTCATCCTTGGAGCCGCTGATGACGATCGGGGCGAGTGTCGTCGGATTGACTTCCTGCGCGGTAGCCGGAAACAGCGGCGCCAGAAGCGCGCTTGCCAGCGCCGTCGTCGAAACGAATTTGAGCAGGTGAGGAGAACCGGTCATCGAAAGCCCGTTATATTGGAAAACTGGATTTTTATAATCATGTTATTTTTCCAAGGTCCAATAAACGAGGCTCGAATTTTTCATAAGTCTGATTTATGAAACGCGCCCAATGCCATAGATTTGAATTCTTCCAGGAGAGAGAATTGGCCCTGTCCGACCCCGGCTTTGAACTCCGGCATTTGAGGTATCTTGTCACCCTCGTCGAGGAGCGGAACTTCGAGCGCGCTGCGGCCCGTCTCGGCATCGCCCAGCCAGGCCTCAGCCAGCAGATCAGGAGCCTTGAAAAGATCGTCGGAACGCCGCTGCTCGACCGGACCCGCCGGGGCGTGCAACTCACTCATTCCGGCGAGATCCTGTTCCAGGAGGCGCGCAAGGTACTGGTGCAGACCGAGGCAACCGTGGCGGCCGTCCACCGCGCAGGCCGCGGCGAAAGCGGACGCATCTCGATCGGCTATGTGGCATCGGCCGCCTATTCCGGCGCGGTCGTCGGCTCCATCAGGGAGTTCAAACGCGATTATCCCTATGTCGAGGTCGAGCTGCAGGAAATGGAGCTGCGCCAGCAGCTGCAGCGCATTGCCGACGGCCTGCTCGATTTCGGTTATATCCGCGCGCCGGCGCCGATCCCATCAGGCGTTATTGTGCAGGTCCTGCTGCGCGAGCCGCTGGTTGCCATGGTCCCCGCGGATCACGAATTCTCAGAGCGCGTTATCGACACGCTCTCCCGACTGGCAGACAATACCTTCATCACGCCGCGCCAACCGCCGGAAGTCGGCTTCTACCGCAACACCCTGCAGGCCTGCCGGGAGGCGGGCTTCGAACCATCCGTCAGGGCCATCGCCCACGACTTCACGGAAATCGCCGCCCTCGTTGGCATCGGCACCGGCATCGCGCTCGTGCCGCAATCCATGAGCCGGGTGGAACTGCCCGATATCCACTACCGGCCGCTTCAGAGCGTCACGGTGACGTCAGACGTGGCGATCGCCTACCGCAAGGGCGAAAGTTCGCCTGCCACCAAGGCTTTCATTGGCCGGCACCGGCAGAAGATCAGCCCTCCGGCGTCCGACAGGACAGTCAAAGCGCCGGTGTCTTGCGAACCATCGGACACGACTTTGTCTGCATTGCGCCGTTCGCCGCTTGTCGGGGCCGAACTTGATCTGTCGAGACCGGACGAGGAAGGGCGTGAAGTCGATCTGTGACGCAGATCCATCTGCCATCCAACTTCAAAGCTTGGAATGAAGAATAAAGTGATCTGCATTATTTGAGAGAATTATCTACATGGAGCCGGCGATGGCCATCAACGTCAACAACACAGAGGCGGATGCTCTGACCCGGGCGTTCGCCACCATGGCCGGGGTCAGTATTACTGATGCGATTGTGATCGCCATGAAAGAGGCTATCGAACGTCGCACCAGTCGCGAGAGCCCGGCCGAGACTGCAGCCCGACTCAGGAAGAAGTATGGTATTTCCCTGACGCCATCCTCTCGCAAGCCGCTTTCCATGAGGTCTTTGATTCCCTGTGGGACGAAGGCTGATGTTCATCGACGCCTGCGCGATCATCGCCCTCTTGTCGGATGAACCGGAGGCCAAGCGGGTATCCGACGCGATCGTGGTGGCACTTGACCCATTCACCTCTCCTGTCGCAACGCTCGAGGCGGCTTTGGGGCTAGCGCGGCCCGACAAGTTTGGTTTGCCGCTTGATGCGGTGGAAGCGCTGCTAATGGAATTCCTGGAGGCTCGTAGCATCGAGATCCGCGACCTTCCCCCGGCTCGTGAAACAACGCATCTCGCTCTTTTCGCTGCGCATCGATATCGCGCCGGCCGCAGGGGCCTTAACCTTGGCGACTGCCTCCACTACGCCTGCGCGAAATACTATCGCGTTCCAATTCTGGCGACAGATAATAAATTTCGTGAGACTGATATCGAAACCGTTCCGTGATATCGCCAACGCCGGCTCGCAAATCGTCAGGACAATTCACACAGGCTTCGGATCCGACAGCATCGATCGTCCATCCGCGCGTCTTTGGCTAACGACGAGATATCCCAGCGCACGGACGAAGATAGTAAGAAGTAGCCATAGCTCCGTAGCATATGTGATCCAATGTTCTCCGAGCCTGAGGCTCAGAACGCGGTCCATCAGAAACATCAGGTCAACGGTAGACGCTAGCGGCAGGCCCACGATCCAGCCGAATGATGCGGCCAACGGGATGCAAATGACCGCGGAGATCATCGCCGAGACAAACGCGCTGATGCCCGCAAACCGCCAGGAGATCGTGAGCGCGCCGGCGCGGTTTTCATCCTCTCCTTTCCAGAATGAAAGAACACCTTGCAAGGTGAGCGGGCCGTGCAGCTACCTCCTTGTTTCGACACCAAAGAGTGCTGTGCGGCCCCGCTATTATTTGCCACCCGTCACCTTAGCGATCCCAAATGAAACGCTTCGATGAAATCCGCCTGCCCAACAAGCAGGTTGTACGCTGGCGTTTTCTCGATCCAGAAAACCGTTGGCAGATTGCCGCTTACCGCACACCTGCCGCCGCCGAACTGCTGATGTCTGTCGCCGGTGAACCTAAGCAGCGCTGGTCATCAGGCGGGCCGAGCACAGAAGAGTTCAGCGAAGTCTTGGGAATGGTCGTCTTGAGCGCGTCACTCAGAATCCAGAGCGACCGGGTCAATGGGCGCCGAAACCTGCAGTGATGAAGAATACAAACCGCGGTACCAATGGCGTGAGACTTGGTCCGGTGAGAGCAAGCAGGACTTCTCGGGGTATGATGCTGAGGAACTATTCGGCCGCATCTAGGTCGACAACACGACCTCTGGCAAAGAGCACCTGTGGCGCTGGAACGGCGGGTTTGCCTCATGGGTGCGTCGACGCATCATGCCGCAACAGGGGTGGGCTGCGACGGCGCGGGAAGCGTCAGGATGGTCGAGGACCATCACGCCAAACTGAAAGAGATGCACGGTTTATGACGGGAGATGACGCGGCATGAGCAACGAAGGCCATTCGACGGCGCCAGGGGCGAACGTGATCGTCGAGCACTATTGCTCTGTCACGGGCTGCGGCCAGTGGGGAGGACTGGGGTTTGCGTTCAACAAGACCGAGGAGACCCGTTGGTGGTGCTGGGAGCACTTTCCATACAAGGAACAGCCCACCGGCCAGGTTAGACCGCAATGATTGCCGGCATGCTGATGTGCGCCACCCTGACTGCAGTAGACGGCGACACCGTGCGCTGCGATGGCCAGCTCATGCGATTGCTGGGAGGAGGAGTGCCGTTCCAATGGGGCATAGACACCCCGGAGATCGGATCGCACGCGAAGTGCATCAAGGAACGGAAGCTGGCGCTAATCGCCAAGGGAAGGCTGAAAGAGCTTTTGGAAGAACGCGGCCTGCAGATAGAAATAAAGGGCTACGACAACACGCCGAAGCATCGCCCGCTGATCAACATCTGTCGAACATGGGGAAGAGATCGGGGCCAAGCTGCTTGAGGAGGGTTTCGCCAGGGAGTGGCGGCGGCACCATAGGAACGACTGGTGCGCAGACTAACGCCCAAGGGAACCGCACCAGGCCCGGAAACCAGACGTTATCCGCTGGGACTGTTTTCCGTATCTGATTCGTCGGCCATTGGAAGACCAGCTGTCTTGATCATCAACCAAACGTATAAAATCAGCGCGACCAGCGCAAGAACGCCCAAAAGGACACAAAAATAAATCACCACTGGAAGGTCGTGAATTCCTATGAATAGTTCCTGCGCAGCACACTTATCCGCCAAGTAATCTTTGAAATGTTCACACTTGCCTGCGTCGGGGAATAAATAGAAAGCTCCATCCATAATAAGCAGGAAGCCAGCCATAGCGGCTATGCCGCGAAGCAGTTTTCCACTTGGTTGCCGTCTGAGTGACTGCACCGGTTTCGTTTTTTTTATAGACCAGAGTAACTTGGCAAACAGGAAGCAGGCGGCTGTACCGAGAAACTGGGCAAGCATAATCACAAAAAAGAGGTTGAAAGCGGGTTTGACAATGTGGGCGGCAAGTGCAGCCAGAAATGCCACCACCCCCAGTGTTGACACTGCGGACACCCACGTAAGCCCGTCCCGCGTCACAATCGCACGGTAGAGCCCGTATGACGCCCAAGCGGTCAGGGCTATTGGGACGGGACCAATGGGCCAAGGAAACGATAGATCAACCATGCTGGGACTATGCCTGATCAAATGCATTACTCAACCGAATAGTGACTAGATACAAACAGGACCAATGTTCGTGCCGCGCCTGCGAAGCGCGCCTAGTCGATCTTCAGCCAATGCCTAACGGTAACTACCGCCCAATCTAAAAGCACTCCATAGGTGATAATATCCCATGAGCGTTTTGCACGGGGAAGTATATATCTTCTCAAGACGAGCTGATTTTACAGATACAGTCGCTTTCTCTATGTGATGCGTTATAGCAACAACGGGAAATGTTCTCGTAGAATCGGACTTTAGTCCCACTTGATGACGAAGGGCTCGCCGCTAGCTCTACCGCGTTGGGGTCAATCAACTAGCGGAACATCATGCCAATTATTGAATCAGATCGAATATTGTTCAAACGGGTTTGGACCGCCGGCGCTAAAGCGGTGACAGAAAATCGCATTTCTGCGCTGCTCGACGTCACGCTCAATACCCCTACGCTGGAACAATACCAAGACGGCTACGGCCAGCGGATGACCGATATGATCAAAGTCGTTCAGCTAGGCATCGCGCAACTTCGCGGCAGTAAGGAACTCGCCGAATCCGAACCCGCGTATACGCCCCCTTCGTCGTCCCACCGCCCCTTGAAACGCGCCAGCTAGGAGATGCACGGCTGGCGCCGTCCCTTGGCTCTTCACCTCTTGTTCAGGTTTGACCTGGGAGGATGAGCAATAACGCAGCGTATTGTAAGTGGTAGGCAAAGTGCACGAAGTCAGATCTGCCAGTTTTCATTTCGGCCTGAAAGCTTTGCTCGATAAGCATTCAGAACTCCGACCGTATGCGCCAATGGCAAACCATTTGACCGAACTAATCGAGACCTATGGCGATGCCGTTAAGTCCAAAGAGAAATACCTAAGCGACGACGGTGATCACGAAATGATTCTCGTCCATTATATGAGCGTATGTAGCGAATGAGAGGAGCACTTCCTGTCGAGCCTTGGCTGCTCAGTTAATCTTCAGCCAATGCCGGATGGAAGCAACTGCACCGTCTCCGATGTATGCGACAATGCCGCCGATCGTCAGGCCAGCGAACGCAATCAGCCCTGAGATTCCTACCCCGAGCGTCTTCATTCGCTTCCACTCCTCCAAGGCAGGCTGGACTGAAGCATGATTGCGGTCAACGGTCTCATTGAGGGCTTTGATTTCCTCGCGGATCTGGGCGTCGACACCGCCGCGAATTGCGACCGTGGTGTCGAGATGACCGATCTGCTTGGCCTGGCTATCCAGCCTGGCATGAATGACCGCCCTGCTTTCATGAGCGTTGTGCTTTTCCTCCTGGAAATCTTCTCGTATCCGCTTCACGCCCTCCTCAACGCGACCATATCATCATTCGAAGTCATCAGCCGCCTGCCCTTTTTCCACGCCATGCGAATCACCGGAACGAATCACCCCGGTGTTGTGTTGAGTCGCAAATCAGTGATGCGTGAGGTGTCGCGATGAACGCTGCGACTAGGGTTCCAATTAAACCGGTGACTATTCAGTTAGGTAACAAAGGCCCCGGCCGCCTTGGCGCTACCGTCGAGGACCTCATGGGGATGCTCATGAGCGACAGGTGGCCGGATAGGTCATCTCCCAAATTCAGCCGCGCAATGAGCGCCTGCATTGACGCCACGGTCGGTGGCAGCGGCGATAGAGCCCGCACAGCCTTCGTCGATGCCGCCCATGATGCCGGGATCGCCGTTTCGCCCGATGATGACAGGAAGACTAATCCCCACCGCACCGATAAAGTGCGTAGCGACCGCGGTGCTGAGCGATCGAAACAGCCGCTTGCCGGTCATTTGCGATAAGGTAGCTGTTGGTCGCCGGCTTCGGGTTTATCGCGACAAGGACGTCGCAGGGTTCAGTGATCTTGGCCGTCCGGCAGCTCGCACCCGCCGAGCATAGCGCAAAGGCCGGGATCATCAGCAGCAAGTGCTTTCGCGTCGATTGTCTTCCCATCTTTGAGGATTTGAACACGGTTGGCTTGGAGGTCGGCGTAGACGGCTGATCGACCGCCGGAGTAACCGAAGCCGTAGCCGATCAAAAAGGCGATGCCCGACGCAGCCAGCGCGCCGAGGGCGAGCTTAAGCAGGGTTCCGATGGTCATACGCCACCGGGATATCGAGGGCATCTCTGAGCCGGTCCTTGTTGCGCTTCGCGTACCAGCGATAGGCAAGGCCACCGATCGTCAGGACGGCGCTCGCGATGATCAAGCCGGCAAACACCTTGCCGATAAGCTCGCTGAGTAGCTCAGGGGCGAAAGCTGATCCTGCACCTGCTGGAGGGTCACAGCGATGCCACCAGAGCCCACGCCGCTGCCAGTCGAAGCATCTGCCACGGCCAGCGTCGGCGCCGCCTTGGCGCTGGATAGGAAGGCCTTGGCCTCGCCGCCGGGCTGGTGGCTGACTTCAGGGCCGACAGATCCGGTGGCCCAAGCCTGCCCGACGGCCTTCACGTCCCTGATGCGGCTGATCCAGCCCTTTCCGAAGGTCTTGAAGGTCTTCAGAGCTCGGAGGAACGCTTCACGGCGCTCGATGATGCGTGCGACCAACATATCGTTGTCGTTGACGCCAGCCGCCGCCAGGATCGTCCCCTGCCCGATGATGCCGTCAATCGCACCCTGATAGAGCCCAAGGCCCTGCAACGCACGCTGCAGCCATTTGATGGACTGGGAGATGCCGGAATTCACGTTGCCGTCGAAGACGACATAGGAGACACCGGGCGCCAGCTTATCGAGCCTGGCTACATTCGTGGGCGCGCCAATGTGCGCCGGCTGGAACTGAATCCCCGACGGCCCGTTGCGACTGATCACTGAAGGAGAAAAGCAATGAGCGACGTCACCTCGGTCCCGAGCCTTGATTTAAACCGCTATCTTGGGCGCTGGTATGAGATTGCTCGCCTTCCCATTAAGTACGAAGACGAGCTCGCTACCGATATCACAGCGAGTTATTCCCTAAATCCCGACGGTAAGGTTCGGGTTGACAATCGTTGCTTCGACGAAACCAACAAGCCAACCAACGCGGTCGGCGAGGCCAGTGCGGTTGATAACACGAACGCAAAATTGAAAGTCAACTTTCTCCCGGCTGCTCTCCGGTGGCTACCATTCACGGACGGGGACTATTGGGTGCTAAAGATTGACCCTGATTATCAAATCTCTCTGGTCGGGACCCCGGACCACAAGTTTCTTTGGGTTCTCGCTCGACAAAGCTTCATCCCGGAAGCCGCTCTCCAAGAATACCTGGACGAAGCTCGCCGACAGGGCTTCGATCTTGCGAAGCTCGTTAGAACAACCCACACAGGGCGTGAGGTAAGCGACGCTTTACTAAAAAGCCTATAAACCGAGCCTCATACCCTTCCCAGTAGAAT
>NZ_JBFUBG010000144.1:0-9357 GCF_056405875.1 Rhizobium sp. P1_E6
GGCCAAGGATTCGCGGCTCGGGGGGGGGGCTTCATGAACAGGACGATCCGAACCTATCCGGCCTTTGCGGGATTTTTCGGTATGCGGAAGGTTCTTCTGACAAAGCGCGAGATTTAGCCCAACTGAATGGGCTTTTTGCGATCCTGCCAACTGGGTAAACTGGCTATCGAGTTTTCTTTCGTTTCGACAAGCGGCAACGCGATCAGTTTCAAAGCTGGCACTCTCCCAAAGGATGGAAACTTGGGAGACCTCGAAGTCAATTTCAAAATGAGAATACCTGAGGTTCGCATCTGACCATCGATGGCTTCCTGGCAATCATAACTATTGGTAATCAACCACCCGGCCCACGGAATTAGGAAGACTTGAATCCAACTGCTAGCCTTTGATCGTGCGAGCGGGCTGAGTGAAAGGCGAACTAGAGACGATGGCTGGATTTGTTCCCCAATCGATCACGAAGATACAGGCCGACTATGACCATGGCCTCTCTCCTGTACGCGTGATCGAAGACTGTCTTCAGCGCATCGACCGGGGTAACGCCGACTGTAACGCAATGATATATGTTGCTCGGGAAGAAGCCCTTGCCGGTGCCCGTCTTGCTGAGGGCGAGCTTCGGGCCGGTCGGCGCAGAGGCACGCTTCATGGCATACCGATAGCGATCAAGGACGTGATCGACGTTCGCGGCTGGCCCACGACGTCTGGTTCTCGCCTGTTCCGCAATTCTGTCGCAGGTGAGGATGCATCTTGCGTCCGAAACCTTCGCGCCGCCGGGGCGATCATCATCGGCAAGACCAACCTTCACGAACTGACTGGCGGAGACCATGACAATCCCTGGTATGGAAAAGTCGTGAACCCCTTGGATTCAACACGAGGTACTGGTGGAACAAGCAGCGGATCGGCGGCCGCCGTGGCTGCGGGCTTCTGTGTAGCCGCCATCGGTACGGATACCGGAGGCTCCAACAGATCGACTGCAGCGGCAACCGGATTGGTCGGCCTGAAGCCGACAAACGGAATTATCGATCCCGGCGGCGTCCGGGCGACGGCGCCAAGCTTCGATACGATTGGTCCCATCGCAAACAGCGTCGAGGATGCACGGCTCGTCCATTTCGCGATGCGAGGGGCGGTCCCACCCAAGCCACGCGCGATCGAAACAGCAGGTCTTCGCGTCGGCCTGTGTCCGGATATCTACTTCGCGACAACCGATCCGGAAGTAACGCGGGCACATGATCGGTGGCTACGATCGCTGGCGGACGCGGGCGCGACCACCGTCACCTTGCCCTTTAATCGGGCCGAAAACGTTCGCGAAGCCGGTCGTATCATCCTGATGTACGAGTTCGCCCAGCAATATGGTTCGCTTGTCGAGCGTCATCCAGATTACGTCGGAAGGGCCGTCCTCGACTTCCTGTCGACGGCCTCGTCGATCGGGGAGAAGCCGTACATGTCTGCAGTCGCGTCCCGGTCGGACATGAGGAGCGAGTTTCTGAGCTTGCTTTCATCGGTCGATTTACTCGCCACTCCCCCGGTTCCAGGATTGGCGCCGCGTCTTTCAGACGAGATGACGAAAGTAGGAGAAGATTTCGTTCCCTACGGACTGGCCGGCGGCAACTTCCGGCGCTGGGCGAACTTCTTCGGCGTTCCGACCCTCGCGATGCCGTTGCCGATCGAGGGCGGGCTTCCGGCATCGATCCAGATCTCGATGCTCCCGAATGAGGAGGAGGCGCTGTTTTCAACATGCACGGCCCTCAGCCAGGTGGGGGTCTGACAGGCAGGAATTCGATATTTCACAGCAACCAAAAAAGGGGAATAAAGTGAAAACGATTGTAGCAGTTCTATCGGTCGTTCTGACCACGCTTGTTGTCGCCAAGCCTTCTCAGGCAGCCGACGACGTGATCCGATTTGGCGTCRCCGCCGAGCCATACGCCCCCTTCTCGGTCAAGGACGCGGGCGGCAAATGGCAGGGATGGGAAATTGACCTCATGGATGCCGTCTGCAAGCAGATGAAGGCAAAGTGCGAGGTTGTCGACATCGCTTGGGATGGGATCATCCCGGCTCTCCTTGAGAAGAAGTTCGACGTCATATGGAGTTCGATGTCCATCACCGACGAGCGGAAGAAGGTCATCGATTTTACCGACAAGTATTACTTCTCGCCAAACGTTCTCGTCGGTGCCAAGGCCGATACGCGCACCTTCGACGTCACCAAACTAGATTCGTTCAAGGGCGTTGCCGTCGGGGCACAGACGGCAAGCTTGCAGGCCACCTACCTACAGGACAAACTCAAGGGTGTGGCGGATCTCAAGATCTACCCGACGCTTGATGACGAAGTCGCCGACCTGCAGGCCGGACGTGCCGATCTCATCGCGGCTTCCGCCATTCAGATTTCCGATTTCCTGAAGAAGCCGGAAGGGCAGGGATATGAGGTGAAGGTCACGCTGCCTCAGGAGAAGATGTTCGGCTACGGGGACGGCGGCGGCGTCCGTAAGGAGGATACCGCGCTCCGGGACCGCCTCAATGCAGCGCTGAAAGCCGTGCATGCGAGCGGCGAATATGATGCCATAACGAAGCGCTATTTCGACTTCGACATTTACGGCGACTGACCGCTGGGCTCAAATGGGTGCCGGCCCCCTTGTCGCGGCCGGCACCATCGTAGTTGACCGGGAAGTGCTGCATGGATTTGACATCGTCTTGGCTGACCTTGCTCAGCTTCGGAGATCACGGCTGGGCGAACCAACTCATCAAGGGCGCCTATCTGAGTCTAGGGATCTCGATAAGTGCATATATCATCGGGCTGATCCTGGGCCTCATCGGGGCCGTTGCGAAGCTCTCCAAAAACCTTGTGGCAACTTCGCTTGCCAGTGCCTACACCACGATTATTCGATCTGTTCCCGATATCCTTATTATCTTCCTGGTCTACTACACCGCCACCGACGCGCTGCGCTCGCTGGTGAGCATGGCTGGCCTCTCTTCAAATTTCGAGATCAACGGATTTGCGGCGGCGGCGTTTTCACTTGGCATCGTACAGGGGGGCTACAGTACGGAGGTCTTGCGGGGTGCCATCGTTGCCGTGCCCCGCGGGCAGTCGGAGGCGGCTTTTGCGGTCGGTCTCACCCGTCGGCAGACGTTCTTCCTGGTGACGATGCCGCAGGTGATCCCGCTGGCGTTACCGGGGTTGGGCAACCTGTGGCTCATCGTCTTGAAGGAGAGTTCGCTGGTCAGTCTGATCGGATTCACCGAACTGGTGCTGGCGGGCAAGATGGCCGCCGGAGCAACCCGCCACTATCTGTTGTTCTACGCGGCGGTGGGCGGGATCTTCTTGGTCATGTCCGGGATATCGACGCTCGTTCTGCACGTCATCGAACTGAACGCCGATCGCGCGTGGAGGCGAGGGTAATGAGTGATTTCGCCGTCTATCTGACAAATCAGATTCTTGTTGGCCTGCAGACGACCGTGGCGCTGTTCCTGTGCTGCGCTGTCGTTGGCAATCTGCTGGCGCTTCCGGTGGCCTTCGCGCGGATCTCCAACCGGCGCTGGCTCAGATATCCGGCGACCGCCTTCGTGCTGTTGTTTCGGGGCACACCTCTGTTGGTGCAGCTCTATATCTTCTACTTCGGGGTCGGCCAGATCCTCGCCGGCGTCCCATCGATACGTTACAGCCCGATGTGGCCGTTCTTGCGCGGCGTCTACAGCTACGCCTTCCTAACACTATCGCTGAACACTGCAGCCTATTGCGGGGAGATATGGCGGGGCGCCATACTCGGTGTCCCGAGAGGACAAACCGAGGCAGGCCTGTCGCTCGGGCTGTCTGACCGCCGGATCATGCGCTTCATCCTTTTGCCGCAGGCCTTGCGCCTCGCACTGCCTTCCATCGGCGGGCAGAACATTCTGCTCCTCAAAGGGACGGCGTTGGCGGCAGCGATCACGGTTTTCGAGCTGATGGCGGCGGCTAATTTCGTGCGGGCTCAGACGTTCCGTGTTTATGAACCACTTCTCGCGGCAGCGTTCGCCTACTTTCTGCTCGCTGTCATCATCACGTCCAGCTTCAGGTTCGTGGAAAAACGGATCGCGTCGCGGTATTGATCGTTGCAACGCAGTCAGTCCCGTTCGCTACCGGAGGTCCCGTTGGTTTCAAACGACACGGAGTTCACGCCGCGTGAGATTGAGGTCTTCGCAGCCGTCATGACGCATGGAACGACGACTCGAGCAGCGGATGCCCTCAACATCACGCAGCCGGCCGTCAGCAAGATCATTCTTCAGCTCACGAACAAAGCTGGCTTCCCTCTGTTTCGGAACCATCGACAACGCCTGATCCCGACCCCGGAGGCGCACATGCTTTATGCGGAGGTGCGGCGTGTCTTCGAATCTGTCCGTGGCATCTCGCGGGCAGCGAAGGAGATCAAGGAGCTTAGAAGCGGTCGCCTGAATGTTTCGGCGCTTCCGGCGTTCGGCTTGACCCTGCTGCCTTCCATCGTAGCAGGATTCACGCAACAATTTCCCGATGTAGCGGTGACGCTGGACATCAGAAGTTCATCGACGATCATCCAGCGCGCCAGCCGAAACCAGCTCGATATCGGGGTGGCAGCAGAGGTCAACGATGAAACACCCTCTGTCGTACGCCGGTCGCTTGTCGCCACTCCCCCTGTTTGCATCATGCCAAAAGGCCATGCTCTCAGTCGTCTTAAGGTCGTTCAAGTCGATGACCTCGACGGCTCGAACTTCGTATCTCTCGGCGTGGGCGATCCGATGCGCCGGCAATTGGACACGCTGTGCGAGGAGCGCGGCGTCAAGCGTTCAATGAAAATCGAAGCCGCTCTTTCAAATACCTGCATCAATCTGGTGGCCAACGGCATTGGCATTGCCGTCGTGGACAGACTGTCGGCCTGGATGGCAAGAGACCTGCCAATCGATATCCGCGACTTCCATCCGCACCTCGACATCAATCTGAGCGTTTACCGACCTTGGGGTACGATCGCGTCCTCTGCCGCCGATACCTTCATCGAGCATCTCATCCAATCGACCAGGGATTACATGAACGTCGTCGACCGCGAGATCAAGGCGCTGGGTGAGATCTAGCCCAGCTTACGGGGTGGTCAGACATGCGGAACCTGCGCATCAAGCCGTCAGCGCATCGACCAGCGCGAAGAACCTGCCGATGTCCTGTTCGTCGTTGTAGACGTGCGGCGTGATCCGCATCTTGGTCCCTCGCACGGTAACGAACGCCTTGTGTTCCCTCAGCCTCTGGGCAAGATCGTCGCGATATCTGTCGCCGAGATCCAAGACTGAAATGTGCCCGGCACGCTGGTCCGGCTTCGGTCCGGTGAAACCGAGCATTTCCGCCTGCTCCCAGACAAGACGATTGAGTTGGATGAGCCGTTCGTGAACGACCGCAGTACCCCAGCTGCAGATCAACTCCAGCGAATTAATTGCAATCGGCAGGACGGCAAAATCCGAGCGCTCGCCCATGTCGAAGCGACGCGCCCCTGGCAGATAGTCCGGCATGGTTTCGAGATAGAAGTCCGGACGTTCCCCACCGCTACGGTTCCAGGAATGGAATTCGATCGGCCGGCCCTTTTTTTGCCAATCCTTGCTGGCGTAGAGAAAGGCAAGGCGGTACGGACCGAGGAGAAATTTGTAGGTCGCGAAGCTGAGAAAGTCCGGACGAACCCGCGAGACGTCGAAGGGAACCGCGCCCACCCACTGCGTTCCATCCATGACAAGGCTCGCTCCGGCCTGATGCGTTGCCTCAGCGACTGCTTCRATGTCGACAGACATGCCTTCGAACCAGTGAACGATGGTTCCTGCCACGACGGAAACCGGAGCATTCGATTCCCGGATTGCCGCAACAATCGCTGGCGCCCATGGTTCGCCAGCCCGCCGAGGAACCGTAACCACGCGTGCGTCTTTCTGCCTTGCAAGCTCGTACCAAGCGTAGCGGTGCGACGTATGTTCGTTCTCCATCATCAATATGACCGAGCCCGACGGAACGTCGACGTTGGCCGCGGCCACCGCAATACCGTAGCTGGTAGCGGGAGCGATAGCGATGTCTTCAGCGCTCGCGCCGATAAATGACGCTGCAAGTTCTCGCGCCTTTTCGACCTCATCGTAGTAGGAGTTGATCGTCATGTCCCATGGCGCGGCTTTGACATTGACGCCGCGGACGCCAGCCGCGATGGCCGTTTGAGGAATTGGCGTCATGTAGGCCGCATCCAGATAGATGACGTCTTCAGGAATGGAGAACAGGTGTCTTTGGCAGGGGAGCATCGGGAACCCTCACAATGATACCTCGGTGCCTAGACCGAGGGCTTTGGCCTTCTGATAGACGATATTTGCAAGCTCGATATCCTGGGCGGGCACGCCGAGCGAGCGATAAAGCGTGATTTCGGAGGCGCGCTGGCGACCGCGGAGATCGCCGTTCAGCACGGCACCGATCTCGCCAATGATATGCGAGCGACCAATGATCCCTGTCGAGATTGGCTCGATCAGGTCTGACGCCGATGTCAGCGCCATGGGCAAGTAGTCAACCCAGACGCTCGAGCGAACCACGCATTCCGTGTCGACTTCCTGAAGGCCCGCGACACTCGCACCAACTGCATTCACATGTGTTCCGGGACTGATCCATTTGCCCTCGAGGACGGGAAACCTTGCCGACGTGACGGTGCAAACGATATCGGCGCCCGCGACTGCCTCCTGCGCCGTCGAAAAGACCTCGGCTGGGTAGCCTCCCATCCGCTGTGCCGCTGCAAAGGTCGCTGCCTTTCCAGGATCACGTCCCCAAACCCGGATCCTTGCGATAGGGCGCACCAATCCGATGGTTTGGATGTGCCGTGCGGCTTGCTCGCCGTATCCGATGATCGCAAGCTCCGAAGCATTCTGACGCGCAAGTGTCGCCGTGGCGACAGCCGTCGCAGCCGGCGTTCTGAGTCCGGTGATCGCATAACCGTTGACCAGGGCGACGGGCCGACCACGTTCCTTTTCAAAAAGTAGGATTCCGCCTTGATGCGACGGCAGACCGTAATCGAAGTTCTGCGGCGAAACAGACAGGACCTTGGCGCCGTAATGAGGCTGGTCCGAAATCGACGCGTACATCAGCGACAAACATGATCCGGGCATGCCCGGCAATGCCAATGTCCTCCTGATGTCCTGATCTGCGACGCCGCTTGAAGTTTTTTTTAGGGCAGCCTCGGCAGCAGTGAAGGCTTCCTGCGGCGTGGCGAGTTTCTCTACGGTGGCGCCGTCGATTATCAACAGTGTGCCTGCCGAACCGCCTGCGTGCGAAGAATGCGATGACATCCGAGCCCCAAGTCAATTGCACTTTTCGCTAGATGTAGCAGCTGCCGAAACAGCGGGGTCGTCAAACTTCATAACCTGCAGCGGCGACGTTGGCGTGTTTTCTCATAATTTCCGTCGCTTTGAGCCGATCTGCCAGTCTGGGCGGCCCTTCATAACTATTGATTATAAGCGGCCGCGATGGGGTTGTTTGACCCTGACTGCACCCTTCTTCAAAAACTGGACATGTCGCTACCTCGGCGGCTGCTTCCTTAGCGAAGCGATCGAGGCTGTCGAAATAATCAGTGGAGAAGAAGATGCGCGTCATTGTCCTGGGGGCAGGGATTATCGGAAGTTCTGTTGCCTATGAAGCGGCGAAAGCCGGCGCGAAGGTCACGGTTCTGGAAGCCGGAAGGATTGCTGGCGGGGCGTCGGCCACCAGCTATGCGTGGACCAACGCAACCGGAAAAAGGCCGCATGCCTACTTCGCCCTGAATGTCGCCGGCATGCGGGCGCACTTGGATCTCAGCCGGGAATTCGGACATGCACCCTGGTTCAAGCAGACGGGTAGCATTGAGTGGTACGCCAATCCGCAGGAGTGGGCGGCGCAGAAGGAAAACGCTGAACAGATGCGCGATTGGGGTTACGGTGTCGAGTGGATCTCCAAGAGCAGGTTGCAGGAACTCGAACCCGAGATTGATCTTGCGGCCATCAAGGATTCGCCCATCGTCTACTATCCGGAAGAGGGTTGGGTTCACCCGGTACTCTACGTTGCATGGCTTTTGCGTGCGGCGAAGGAAAAATGGGATGCCGTCGTCCATCCGTTCACGCAAGTGACTGCGATTGACGTCCAAGCCGGCGCGGCTAAGGCAGTGCGGACTGCAGACGGCGCTGTCTACGAGGCGGATGTTGTCATCAATTGCACCGGGAGTTGGGCCGACCGCGATCTTGGCGGCGTTCCTCCCATTCCCATGGCTTCGAATGTCGGCGTCCTCGGCTTCACCTTCCCAGTGGCGGTCACCTTGCAGCGGCAGTTTCACATGGATGACCTGGATGTGCGCCCGGACGGCGCCGGACGTCTGATGATCCATAAGATCTCGGTCGACTCCCTGGTGCCTGAGATCAAGGAGCTCGATCCGAAGGGCCTCGAGGCTTCGCTCCTGTTGGAAGCCGTCCGAACTGTCGTGCCCTCGGCGCAGTCGCAGCATCTTGAATCCATCCGCACAACGATGCGGCCGATTCCGAGCGACCGATTGACATGCAGTGGCTGGGTCCCTGGCGTCAGAGGTTACTATGTCGCCGTGACCCATAGCGGGGCGACGATCGCGCCGTATCTGGGCAAGGCTGTCGCTGACGAGGTCGTTCGCGGCCGTGTTATTGAAAGCCTCGTTGATTTTCGCCCGGATCGTTTCATGGCGGCAACGAACGGAATAGGGGCGCGGTCGTGACCATAGAGCGCATCGAGAAGACAGAACGTCTGAGCCGCGTCGTGGTGCATGGAAACGTGGCTTACTTCTCCGGCCTAACTGCCGGCGATCGCAGCCAGGATACGTTTGGTCAGACAGAACAAATCCTGGCGAAAGCAGATGCTTTCCTGGAGCAGATCGGATCCAACCGGTCGATGCTGCTGAGCGCTACGATCTGGCTTCGCGACATCAACGATTTCGACCACATGAATGCCGCCTGGGTGAATTGGATCGACAAGGATGAACCGCCCGCGCGGGCGACCGTCCAGTCCGTTCTTGGGCTTCCGGACATTCTGGTCGAGATACAGTTCACCGCCGCCATTCCCGGCTGAGCGCGAGATACGAGCGGCGTGCGCCATCAGGGCGCTCGCCAGACAGTCTGCGGAAGAACCAATCTTTTCTTTCCTCCCGTGCCGGTGCGCCGGTGTACGGCTGACAAGCTACCGAAGGCAGAGACCATGGCAGAAGCCCAAGCAAAGAAGATGACCGTGTCGGCGACCGATGTTGCCGTCGATATCGTCAACATGAACAAGTGGTACGGTGACTTCCACGTTCTTCGCGACATCAACCTGAAGGTCATGCGCGGCGAGCGCATCGTCATCGCCGGCCCGTCGGGTTCCGGCAAATCGACGAT
>NZ_JBFUBG010000145.1:0-9112 GCF_056405875.1 Rhizobium sp. P1_E6
GATGACGACAAATTCCATCCCCCGCAGAGGTTTCAATGGCGCACAGGGTGATCCGGTGCCGCGCGCGGATCTCGGCGGCTCAGCCATCCAGCCGGCCTATGCCGGGAACAATCAGGGCCAGCCGGGGTATGGCGCGAATAACCAGGGCCGGCCGGTGTATGCCTCCAACAATCAGGGCATGAGTCAGCCTTATCCGGGCCGTCCGAGCTATGAGCCGGTCGGCTCCAGCGCGCGGATGGCATCCACACCGGTTTCCGTTCAGCGTTCCGATCTCTCACCGCCAAGCGCAGGCTCAGTTTCCCCGCGTCAGCGGGAGAGGGACGTCGCTCTCGCCCAGCCGTTCCCGTCCGCTCCGAAGCCTGACCGTATTTCACCGGCCGCGGCAGCTCCGAAGGTTGCGCCCGATACGCTGACTACAGGCACGACACCGAAGGTCTCCGGCTGGTCCGGCGCAAATGCGCCCTCCGTCACGCTACGTCCCGGTGAGAACATCGCCGTGCTTTCCCGTCGCTACGGCGTTCCGGAAAAGGAAATCCTGCGCGTCAACAATCTGAAGACGGCATCTGCCGCCCAGCCCGGCCAGGCGATCCTCATCCCGACCTTTAATGGTGGCAACAATGCCGCCAAGGCCGCAGCCCAGTCCGCTGACCTTTCCAAACCGGGCGATCTGCCGCAGCCGACGAAGGGCCAGGAACAGAAAGTGGCTGTTGTTCCGGGCGCCAATTCCGCTCGCGACAAGACCGTCGCAAGCGCGGACCCGACAGGCAAGCTTCCCGCCGGCGCCGGCAAGGATCCGAAGGGTGCTGTCGGTACCTACACGGTCAAGCAGGGTGACTCTCTTGCCAAGATCGCCAGGGCGACAGGTGCCAACGTTGACGACATCAAGGCCGCCAACAATCTGTCGGCAAGCTCGATCCGCATCGGCCAGGAGCTGAAGATCCCGAATGGCGGGGCTTCCGCCGATACGATCAAGACTGCCTCCATTCCGGCGCAGAAGGTCGATCAGGTAAAGCCCGCCCAGTCGGCAAGCGCACCGGTCCAGACCGCCTCCGCGCAGCCGGCGCCCTATAAGGCTCCTGCCGCCACGCAGACGGTCGATGACGTCGAGAAAAAATCCGATGTCAGCGCTGCGGCTCCTGAAGCCACCGGCATCGGCAAGTATCGCTGGCCGGTTCGCGGCCAGGTGATCGCGGCCTATGGCGCCAATGTCAACGGCAGCCGCAATGACGGCATCGACATCTCGGTTCCGCAGGGCACGCCGATCAAGGCCGCCGAAAATGGCGTCGTCATCTATGCCGGCAACGGCCTGAAAGAGCTCGGCAATACGGTTCTTGTCCGTCACGATGACGGCACCGTCACCGTCTACGGCAACGCCGATACGCTGAGCGTCGCCCGCGGTCAGAAGATCCAGCGTGGCCAGACGGTTGCCGTGTCGGGTATGAGCGGCGACGTGAAGCAGCCGCAGGTCCACTTCGAAGTCCGCAAGGACGCCTCCCCGGTCAACCCGATGACATTTCTTGAATAGCGATATTTCTGAGTAGGTAGAGCGTCTCAGGAAAATGCAAAAGCCCGGTCATCAGCCGGGCTTTTGTCGTTTCGAGGCGCGTCGCGCAAAATGCTCAGATGCGGTCGAGATGGACGCGCATGCGGCCCGCCAGATCCTGGATATACTGCCATGCGACGCGGCCGGAGCGGGCACCGCGCGTGGTAGCCCATTCCAGCGCTTCGGCATGCATCTTCTCGCGATCGAGGCCGAGCTCGAAGTGGTCGGCATAACCATCGATCATCGTCAGATAGTCTTGCTGGCTGCACTTGTGGAAGCCGAGCCACAGGCCGAAACGGTCGGAGAGCGAGACCTTCTCCTCGACGGCTTCGGACGGATTGATCGCCGTCGACTGCTCATTCTCCATCATGTGACGCGGCAGCAGGTGACGCCGGTTGGAGGTGGCATAGAACAGCACATTGTCCGGACGCCCTTCCACACCACCGTCGAGCGCCGCCTTCAGCGACTTGTAGGCGGTATCGTCGTGGTCGAAGGAAAGATCGTCGCAAAAAACGATGACGCGGTGCGGCGTATCCTTGAGCAGATCGAGAAGTGCCGGCAGGCTGGAAATATCCTCGCGATGCACCTCGACGAGCTTCAGCGATACGCCGCTTTCGCGGCGCACATCTTCATGCACGGCCTTGACCAGCGAGGACTTGCCCATGCCGCGCGCTCCCCAGAGCAGCACGTTGTTGGCGGCATAGCCGTCCGCAAAACGCACGGTGTTTTCGTGCAGGATATCGCGCACGTGATCGACGCCACGAATAAGCGTCAGCGCCACCCGGTTAGGGCGCTGAACGGGCTGGAGGTGCTGGCGGGCAGGGGACCAGACGAAGCAGTCGGCCGCGTTCCAGTCGTTGACGGCAGGCGCCGGTCCCGCTAGCCGCTCGACCGCGTCCGCAAGCCTCTTCAGCTCCTGAAGCAGAACACTATTGATTTCCTCGGCCATCGGGTGCCTCCTTCATAGATTGCAGCGATAATCCGCTTTCGCTTTTTTGATGCCGGGTAGCATGGCCTTTCCACAGCGGAAAGGTTATGAGGCAGCGGAATCGGTACGCTTTCCGGCTGTTTTTGTTGCATTCATCAAGGCTGCAACTATAGTCCGGCGACTTGAAAAGAGAGGCGGGCTTCCGCCGCCCATAGCCTGAGGAGCTTAGCATGTTTATCACCCCGGCATTTGCCCAGAGCGCAACTGACGCCACGAGCGCTTTTGGCGGTTCAGGCCTCGAAATGATCATCCTGTTCGTGCCGCTGATGGTGGTCTGGTATTTCCTGCTCATCCGCCCGCAGCGCGCGCAGGCCAAGAAGCGCGAGGAAACCCTGAAGGCGATCCGTCGCGGCGACCAGATCGTCACCGGCGGCGGCCTCGTCGGCAAAGTCACCAAGGTTATCGACGAGAAGGAAGTCGAAGTCGAAATCGCTGAAGGCGTGCGCGTCCGCATCGTCCGCACCGGCATTTCCGAAATCCGCGTTAAGGGTGAGCCGGTCAAGGCCGACGCAGCATAACATGCAATAGCAAACGCCGCCGGATCGGAAGATAGTCGAGAGAATGCTCCATTTTTCCCGCTTGAAAACACTTCTGATCTGGTTGGTTGCGATTGCCGCCGTCGTCGTCGCTGCTCCCAATCTTCTCAGCCCGGCGCAGCTTTCCTCCCTGCCGGGCTGGGTCCGGCAGGACCGCGTTACCCTCGGTCTCGATCTTCAGGGTGGCTCGCATATCGTCCTTCGCCTCGAACGCTCCGACATCATCAAGGATCGGCTCGAGGCAACCGTCGCCGGCGTGCGGGACAAACTCCGCGGTGCCGGCATCCGTTATACAGGTCTGGCCGGCAACGGGCAGACGGTCACGGTCAAGGTTGCCGATACGGCTCAGCTCCCGGCCGCAGCGGACCTCCTGCAACTGCTGACTTCAGCCGACGTCTCGCTCCAGAAAAGCGATGATGGCCAGTTGACGCTGCAGATTTCCGACAAGGCGATCGATGCCGATACGGTTGCAGCACAGACCCGCTCGCTCGATATCGTCGCCCGCCGTATCGCCGGCTTCGGCAAGGAGAACTTCACTGTCCGCCCCGATCGCGATGACCGTATCGCCGTGCAGGTGTTGGGCTCCGTCGATGCCGAGCGGTTGAAGAACCTGCTGAACGAGCCCGCCGCACTCTCCTTCCACCTGATCGATGAGAGCATGACCGGCCAGCAAGCGCTTGCCGGACGCTGGCCCGCGACATCGCAGATACTCTACTCACTGGATGATCCGCCGATCCCCTATCTGGTCGATCGCGGCGTGATTGCGATAGGCGCAGATTTTGCCGAAGTCGATACAAAGACAGATCCGCAGACGCAGGATAGTGCGGTCGTCTACCGGCTGAATGCCGATGCTGCTCAACGCCTTGCGCAGGCAACGACGGCCAATGTCGGAAAACATCTCGCCATCGTCTTCGACGATCAGGTGATGGCAAATCCGGTTATTGAAACGCCGATCACGGACGGACGTGGCGAGATATCAGCCAATTTCTCCGAAGAAGGCGTTGAGGATCTGGCCATCATGCTTCGGGCGGGCGCGCTGCCGGCGACGCTGACATCGGTTGAAGAGCGCACCGTCAGCCCGGTTTTCGGCTCCGAATCCGTTTTCTCCGGTCTAGCTGCCGGCATTGTCGCAGTGGTGCTTGTCGCAGCGCTGATGATCGCGCTCTACCGCATCCTCGGCATCATCGCCGTCGTTTCACTGTTCTTCAATCTGGTGCTGATCGTTGCGGTCTTAAGCGTTGCCGGTGCGACCCTTACACTTCCGGGCATTGCCGGCCTTGTGCTGATCGTCGGCATGGCGGTGGATTCCAACGTGCTGATCTACGAGCGCATTCGTGAAGAGGAGAGGGTACCGCATTCCACCTTCGCCCAGGCGGTTGAGCGCGGCTTCTCGCGCGCCTTCGCCACTATCGTCGATGCCAATGTCACGATCTTCATCGCCGCCGTCATCCTGTTCTTCGTMGGCAGCGAATCCATCCGCGGCTTTGCCGTGACGCTGGCCGTCGGCATCCTGACAACGATCTTGACGGCTTTCACGCTGACGCGTGGCTTCGTGGCCGCCTGGCTTGCAAGACGCCAGCCGCGCCATCTGCCGAAGAGCGCGCTGACCGGCCTGTTCGAGCACGCCAATATCCGTTTCATGGGTATCCGCCGCTATGTCTTCACGGGGTCGGCCGTACTTTGCATCGCCGCCATGCTCGCCTTCGCCTCGGTTGGCCTGCATCTCGGCATCGATTTCACCGGCGGTTCGCTGGTCGAGGTCAAGGCGAAGCAGGGCAATGYCGATATTGCCGATCTGAGCGCCCGTCTCAATGAGCTGAACCTCGGACCGGTGCGCGTCGAGCGGATCGGCAATGCCACCAACGCCCTGATCCGGGTCGGCTCTCAGGACGGCGGCGAAAACGCCGAGCAATCGGTCGCGACATTCATTCGTGGCGAACTGGCCGAGGATTACGATTTTCGCCGCGTCGAGGTGGTCGGGCCGGCTGTTTCGGGCGAGCTGACGATGCTGGCGACGATCGGCATCCTTGCCTCGCTGTTTGCCATCCTGGTCTATATCTGGATCCGCTTCGAATGGCAGTTTGCGGTTGGTGCGATCGTTGCGACGCTGCACGACGTCATCATCATGCTCGGCCTCTTCGTGCTGACGGGCATGGAATTCAATCTGACAAGCGTGGCCGCACTTCTGACTGTCGTCGGTTATTCGCTGAACGATACCGTCGTCGTCTACGATCGCATGCGCGAGAACCTGAAGCGCTACAGGAAGATGCCACTGCCGATCCTGATCGATGCGGCGATCAACCAGACGCTGTCGCGCACCATTCTGACGGCTGCCACGACATTGCTGGCGCTCTTCGCGCTCTATATTTTCGGCGGTGCTGTGATCCGCTCCTTCACCTTCACCATGCTCTTCGGCGTTGCGCTTGGAACATTCTCCTCCATCTATATAGCAGCGCCCGTTCTCATCATCTTCCGGCTGCGCCGTGAGACCGGTGGCGAGGACGAGGGCGACATCAGCATGAAATCCGGCAAGCCGGCGGTATAGGTACATGGCAAAAGGCATTGAAATCCGCGACGCCCATTTCCCGGGCCGGGCTCCCATCGACACCTATGGTAATGGCGGCTTCCGCTTTGCGGATATGTCGCATCGCGGCTCCATCCTTTGCCTGCCCTCGGGCATTCATGGCTGGGATATGGATATAACGAAGCCGCTGTCGGTGGAAAACTTCCGCCGCGTGCTCGATGAAGCCGCCGATATCGAAGTGCTGCTCGTCGGCACCGGCACAGAGCTTCGCCGCCTGCCCGCGGAATTGCGTGCCGCCCTCAAGGCACGTGGCATTTCCTCCGATCCGATGAGCACGGGTGCTGCCGTGCGCACCTTCAACATCATGCTTGCCGAACAGCGAGCCGTTGCCGCAGCCCTGATCGCGGTCTGATCATGGCAGACGTGAAGACGAGCGAGGATATCAGCCTGGCGATGCTGCGCGACACCGATCGCGACCGCTACCTCGCCTGCCTGCTATCGCCCGAAGACAAGCGCGGTGCGCTTGCTGCCCTCTATGCCTTCAATGCCGAGCTTGCCCGCATCCGCGATCTCGTGCACGAACCGCTGCCCGGAGAAATCCGCATGCAGTATTGGCGCGACCTTCTGGAGGGCAATGCGCACGGTTCGATAGAAGCCAATCCGCTGGCGGCTGCACTTCTTTCGGCCGTCGAGACGCACCGGCTTCCGCGCCAGACGCTCGTCAACATGATTGAGGCCCGGATCTTCGACCTCTACGACGACCCGATGGAAAGCCGCACCTCGCTGGAAGGCTATGCAGGTGAAACCGCCTCGGCGCTGATCCAGCTTGCAGGCCTCGTCCTCTCGCCCGAGGAAGCGATGAAATCCGCCGATGCTGCCGGTCATGCCGGTGTGGCGCAGTCGATATCAGGCATGCTGCTGCTGATGCCGCTCCATCAGCGCCGCGGCCAGATCTATATCCCGCTTGAAATTCTCTCGGCGACAGGCCTCGACCGGGAAACCTTCCTGGCCGGTGCGGACAAACCGCGCATTGCAGCAGCGATCGAGGCCTTTGCCGGGCTCGGGCGCGATCATCTTGCCAAGGCACGGGCTTCCGTACTGTCGCCGGTTATCGTGCCGGCCTTCTTGCCGGTCGCACTTGCCGAACCTGTGCTGATCAAGGCGCAGAAGCGCGGTGCAGCCATTCTGGAAGGCTCGCTACAGCAGCCGCAATGGCGCCGTCAGATGCGCATGGCACTTGCCGGAATACGCAAGAAAATCTGACAACGGTCAAACTCGCGCAAGTCTCGTGCGTTATGTCGGGCATAACCCCATTTTAAACGGAGAAACCGCGTGGGCATTATCGTCTGGTGCGTTCTTTTCGCCATCGTCATCTTCATCGCCTACGTGGCGACGCGCATGGCTGCGCAGAACAAGGAAGATGGCCTGCACGACACGGGCCTTGCCATCATCGAATTCGGCCGCGCATTCCCCAATGAGGCAATCCGCCAGCTTCAGGCGACAGTCGATGGGCAGGCCGTCTTCGTGCGTCTGCATGATAACAAGGCGGGCTTCATGCGTAACATGTCGCGCCATTTCGCCTGCCATCTGATCGAGCCGGGCACGGTGCGTGTTCTGGCTTCTGAAACGGGCAGAGGGCTGAGCATCGAATTTGCCAGCGCGTCCCATCACAACGGCACCTACGAGTTCGCTTCTGCCAAGGAAGCGTCAGAAGTGTCGCTCTGGCTGCTTGGCAACTATGTTGCCGAGCAGGATAAGGAACTGCCTGTGCCGAATAGCTCGGCGGTGAACGGCCACTAATCTCAGGCGCTTTCGGCGAGTTCGACATCCTGTCCAAGCCAGGCGGCGCAATCCGAAAGCGCCCGCTTGGCGATCAGCTGACGCTTCATGATCGTCTTATCCTTGCCCCGGAAGCGCTTGACGCCTTCAGGCTTGACGATCGAACCCGGCTGAAGCTCAGGAAATAGCCCGAAATTGATATTCATTGGCTGGAAGGAGCGTTTACCCGGCTCCTCATCGGTGACGATATGGCCGCCGGTGATGTGGCCGAGCAGCGAGCCGAGCGCCGTTGTTACCGGAGGAAGGGAAACCGCCTCTCCCTTGCGTTCGGCAGCGGCAAAGCGGCCGGCGAGCAGCCCGACGCTTGCGCTTTCCACATAACCCTCGCAGCCGGTGATCTGACCGGCAAAGCGCAGGCCCGGGCGCGACTTCAGCGTCAGCGACGGGTCGAGCAGGGTGGGCGAGTTGATGTAGGTGTTGCGATGCAAACCGCCGAGCCGGGCGAATTCGGCATTCTCAAGCCCTGGGATCATGCGGATGATATCGGCCTGGGCGCCATATTTCAGCTTCGTCTGGAAGCCGACCATGTTGTAGAGCGTGCCGAGCGCATTGTCCTGGCGAAGCTGCACGACGGCATAGGCTTTCACGGTCGGGTTATGCGCATTGGTCAGGCCCATCGGCTTCATCGGCCCATGACGCAGCGTCTCACGCCCGCGCTCGGCCATGACCTCGATCGGCAGGCACCCGTCGAAATAGGGCGTGCCTTCCCACTCCTTGAAGCCGACCGTATCGCCGGCGATCAGCGCGTCAACGAAAGCGTTGTATTGCTCTTCAGTCATCGGGCAATTGATATAGTCCTTGCCCGTACCGCCGGGACCGACCTTGTCGTAGCGGGACTGATACCAGCAGATATCCATGTCGATGCTGTCGCGATAGACGATCGGCGCGATCGCATCGAAGAAGGCGAGAGCGTCCGCACCGGTTTCGGCCTGTATGGCGCTCGCAAGCGAGGGGGCAGTCAGGGGGCCGGTGGCGATAACCGCCAGATCCCATTCCTTCGGCGGCAGGCCGGAGATCTCCTCGCGCACGACCGTGATCAGCGGATTGTCGTGGATCGCCTTGGTCACGGCATCCGAGAAGCCATCGCGGTCGACGGCCAGTGCGCCACCTGCCGGCACCTGATGTTTGTCGGCCGACGCCATGATCAGTGAGCCAGCCATGCGCATTTCCGCATGGATGACGCCGACGGCGTTGCTGGTGGCATCGTCAGAGCGGAAGGAGTTGGAGCAGACGAGCTCGGCAAGTCCATCGGTCTTGTGTGCGTCCGTGCCGCGCACGCCACGCATTTCATGCAGGATGACAGGCACGCCGGCACTAGCGATCTGCCATGCAGCTTCGGAGCCGGCGAGCCCGCCGCCGATGACGTGGATAGGGGAATATGAGGAGTTCTGGGTCATTGACGGCTGATATCACGCCGGCAGATGTGATCCAACTGCAGAATCGAAGCGGCCCTTCACCCGTGCTAGATTACTAGCTCTGCTCTCTTGTTCCTGGCGATGCCTCGCGCTGGTCGGCATCTTCGAGATCGGTATCGACAATATAAACGTCGCCATGTTCCCGCACCGCCTCGCGTTGTGCCGCAAGGTTCGGAAGATTGTCGGAGGTCGTTTCTTCCGTATGTTCGTTGAAAGTGTCGATTTCACCCTTTGCGGATTGAGTGCTCCTACGCCTGGCACTCAAGG
>NZ_JBFUBG010000146.1:0-9058 GCF_056405875.1 Rhizobium sp. P1_E6
GGCGGATATCGCAGTGCGCATGTCGCGGCCGGAAGACGGCGATTATGCCATTACCAAAGTCGGGGAAATGGCCTTCCATCTCTATGCGTCCAAGGCCTATCTCGAAACCGTGCCGGAGGCGCAATGGACCTTCATCGGCTATGACGAGGGCATGAACGCCTCGCCGCAGCAATTGCGCCTTTTCGAACTCGCCGCCGGCCGGCCGATCGCCATCCGCTCCTCCGTTCTGGAGTTTCAGGCAGCCGCAGCAAGGCTCGGCGGCGGTGTCGTCCTGCTGCCGGATTTCGCGGTGTCGGATGCGGATGACCTGCAGCGTATCGAGGATGAAAACCCTCTGAGGCGGGAGGTGTGGCTGGTCGTCCACGCCGAGATCAGGGACGTGCCGGCCATCAGGGTGGTGATGGAGGCGCTGAAGGGCGCCTTTTGAGATGCGGCGATCAGTGAAGAGTCGGCGCTAATGCCGATATCAGGTCATTCATATGACCCGGCATCCTCCCGCATTCCATAGCTATCTGGCAGGCGACAGACTTTTCCGCAGATCTTCTCCATCGCCTTTCCCCGCTCAAGGCTGAGATGATCTCGTCCTGAGCGAAGCATTCAGCCATCAGCGGGAGTTCTATCGCACAACGGCTGATGGTCACTCGAGGCGCAGCGTCTGGAGAGCGGACTAGCCTTCAACAGGGCTGCTACGGTTTCATTCTTCTGATCAATCGTCAGGGCATGTTCTCATCCGGTTGAAGGCTACCCCACGTGCTTATGTTGATTTCGGTCGGGAATGGGTAGAGGTCTGATATAGACTGCGATGTGTTCTCTAGAAGCTGCCTCGTCCTGGAGGGCGCATGGTCCCCCACTACCAACATGAGAATGAACGAAAAGTTTTCCCTCTCTGCTTCATTTAAGTTTTCGTACAGCTTATTGACGCGATCAAAGATGATCTTGATCAGAGAGAGCGGAATCGAACCATTGTGGGTATACTTAACTTCAACAACTGTAAAACGTCCCGGCGTAGCGTCAACGCCATCGAAAACTAGGTTAGGGATGGATGGAACTGCCAGAGAGCGATAGAAGAAACGCTTCTGCGTCCTTTCAAGCTTACTGAGCGCCAGATCGGTCGAAACCCTCATTCGAAGCCGGTTCGCATCGTGAGACAGTCTCAGGTAAGAAGGTATAGGCGCCTCTACCGACGATGAAGTCTCTGCCTGACTTGGAAGAGGTTCGTGGGCGAGACCACCTGATTGTTCCGTGGCTTGTAGCGCTAGCTCGTCATGTGCAGCCGACAGAGCGGCATCCCCAAGCACTTGTGACTCCTCGATCACTTGCTCCGGGAACTCCTCGGCCTCCTTCAACAATATCGCTGATGGCGATGCTTTTGTGAATTTGGTGAAGTTTTCTTCGTCTTTGAAGTCAGAAGGCGCGTACAGGACGGTATGATTCCAGTTCAGGATCGCAAAGAACAGCAAGATGAGAAGTGTCGGGAACCCCATCAAGAACCATACGTACGTCGCTTGCGTCTCTCTCTCAATAAGCGGAAGAATTAAGGTGCCGCTTACTTCTGCGAATCCAGCGAATAGCGCTACGACAGTGAGGGGGTTTTTGACGTGCGTGAATTTCTCAAGCATCTGAATATCCACCTGAGACCTGATATTCTCGCTGCCCCTCGCTCACCAGGTATGCCGCGCCGGTCAACTCTTCTTCTGGAGCCGCATCGCGAAGGCCTCGCAGCCGCCGATGTCGCCGTCCCATTCGAAGTTCTCGATGATATCGCTCTGGCTGGCGATGATCTTGAGCTTGCACTCATAGTCGTAGCTGGTGGTCCTCGATCCCTGCACGGTCGAGTAAATCGGCTGTCCGTTCACATATGTCGTGGCAGTGTTGTAGGTGGGCAGAGTGTAGGAGCCACTGTCGTGGTTGTTCCAAGTGTAGACCTTCTTACCGGCGATGCTCATCTGGCTGTCAGGGTAGCCGAGCTTGGCGATAGCGGCGCTGAGAGGTTGCCCTTTTAGGGCCTCCATAGCAGGCTTGGCGCTATCCATCGTAACGCAGCCGGAAACAGCCCCGAGCGAGATCAGGGCGATGGTCTTGAGCAGTCTAGTCATGTGGCCCCCCGTAGTGCACCGTGGAGATACACAACCGGCGACGCTCGGGCAATCACCTTATAGGTCGCTTGGGACTTCTAGAGGGGAATGTTGTTGATAAAAGGGAGTCCCCGCCCCCATCCATCATAAAGATCATTCGGAGAGGAGCTCTGTTCATGTTCCGCCGGAAATCCACCACCTGTTGCGCCAGAACTATTTCCATCATCCCACTGTCGGATTCCCCTCCGGCCGGTCGTCATCCAGACAGACAGATCATGGAGGACACACCAATGACGATTACGATTACCGGCTTTGAACTCGCACCGCCCTTGCCTTGTTTTTGCCACCACCCTGACATGCACTCTTTACAAATAACGCCTACCATAGGTTCGGAGATGGAGGACAGGCGATGAATGAGATGACCGCATCTGACATGCTGAGGGATGCGCTTATCCGTCAGGTGCTGCGCGCCGACAGGATCAGCCTTGCCTCTTTTGCTACCCTGCTGGACACCGCCAGCCGGCAACAGGCCCGCCGCGCCGCCGAAAGCGCTCCTCCGCGGCCAGCGCCGGAAGCCTGCAGCGGTGAGCCTCTTTGATGTCCTGACATGCGACAAGTGTGCGTACTTTGAGTGCGCCTTAGCCAGGCGGGCCTTTTCTCGCCCTGCCCTCTGGCCTAGACCATCGCGATGAAAGGCCTGTTATCCTCGCCTGCAAGATCACCCGGCGTACTGCCGACAAGATCGCCCAGCATGGTCACCGCCAGATCGGGCGCGACATGGTGCGGCATGTGGCCGACGCCATCGAGCAGTTCGACGCGGACGGCCGGATGCCTCTCATGGAGCCAGTCGAGATGCCAGACGGGATCGATGATCCGGTCTTCGCGCCCGAAGAGAACGGAGACCGGCAGATCGGCCGGCAGTCTTCCAAGCGGCTGCATGTCGCCGTTGAAGGCCCAGAGTTCCTCGGCCATGGTGGCGATCGAGGCGGCATTGACCACGTGCATGGGCGGCAGGGTGAAAAGCTCTGCTGCGACGGGATTGGGATAGGACGAGGCGCGCAAGCCGCGCTCAAGGAAATAGGACGACCAGCGGGCGATCACATGCTGGCGGATGACGGGGCCGACGAAGGGCGCCACGGCGCTGCGCAGCACGATGAACGGCTTGAAGGGAACGGGCCGGCAGCAGGGCGAGATGAGAAACAGGCCCTTCACGAGATCCGGCCGGCGGACGGCCAGATGCAGCGCTGCCGCACAACCGATCGAATGGGCTGACAGCACGACCTTCTCGAACTCCAGCGCCTCGAGGAAACGCTCCAGCCAGAAAGACTGGCCAAGCGGGCCGCGCTCACCGGCGGGCAGTGCCGGGCTGAAACCATAACCCGGCCTGTCGGGCGCGATCATGTGAAGACCGCTGCCCGCAAACGGCATCATCACTTCCGCCGAGATACTGCCGCAGCCATGCAGCAACACGACCGGATTTTCACCTGTGCTTCCACTTTCGAGCATATGGATCTGCTCGCGACCGGTCTCAATGATTTTGCCAAGCTGCGGGAAGACGGCCGGCGGAGGGAGAGGCTGCACGTGGATCATGTCGGCGAAACGCAAATGCCGGCAAAACGTTCCCCCCCCCTGAAAAACAGACCGCTTTCAGGGGGTTAGAGCACCGGCAGCAGCCGTCAGTCGTTGCCGGTCACCGCATCTGCCGTACCGAGATAGGCCGCGAGCTTGGCCCGCTCATGCCAACCGGGATCGGAATTCCTGCCCATCAGCTCCGCCGGGACCTTCCAGCCCGGATCGACGCCTTTCATGTCGGGAAGTTCATGCGCGATGCCCTTGTGGCAATCGATGCAGGTCGCCTTGCCCGGCAGCAGGTATCGCGTGTGGATCTCGGCGGCGCGCACGGTCTGTTTCGTCAGGTCCATGGCGCCCATCGAGTGACAGTTGCGGCATTCCAGGCTGTCATTGGCCTTCAGCCGCGCCCATTCGTGCTGGGCGAGCTCCAGCCGCTTGTCGAGGAACTTCTCGCGCGTGTTGATCGTCCCGAATATCTTGCCCCAGACTTCCTTCGACGCCTGCATCTTGCGGGCGATCTTGTCGGTCCATTTGTGCGGCACATGGCAATCCGGGCACGTGGCGCGAACGCCCGAGCGGTTGGAGAAATGAACCGTGCGGCTCAGTTCCTCGTAGACGTTCGTTTTCATTTCATGACAGCCGGTGCAGAAGGCCTCGGTGTTGGTCACCTCGAGCGCGGTGTTGAACGCGCCCCAGAACATGACGCCGCCGACGAAGCCGCCAAGCGTCAGGAAACCCAGGCTGAGTGTCACGGCCGGCGTGCTCACCAAACGCCAGCACCAGAGGATTATCGCCTTTATCCAGCCGATCATTGCTCGCTTCCCGCAGGCTTGAAGCCCAGCTCGCTCATGTCCTTGAAGGTATTCGGCACCAGGGGCTTCGCATCCGCCTGCGGCACGTGACAGGCGGTGCAGAAATATCGCCGGGGCGAAACGTCGGCCAGCATCTGCCCTTCGCGGGTCATGAAGTGCGTAACACTGATCATCGGCGCGCCGGAGCCTTCCGTCAGCTCGCGCCGATGGCAGGAAAGGCAGCGATTGGCGTTCACCGTCAGCTGGTAGCCCTCGATCGAATGCGGGATGATCGGAGGCTGGTCCGGATAATTCCGCATCTTCCTGATGTCATCGACGACCCATTTGGGAACCGGTTTCGCCTCCTTGCTCTCCATCGGGTTCTCGTTGCCCGACAATGAGGGCACCATCTGCGCCAGGGTGACGGTGCCCGTGAGCATGAGAAAGGCGACGGCCGCGATCGCCCAGGCGCGCCTCGAGATCAGGCGACGGGAAGAAGCTTGACTGCGCATTTTTTGAAATCCGCTTGCTTGGAGATGGGGTCGGTGGCGTCGAGCGTGACCTTGTTGATCAGCTGGCTGGCGTCGAACCACGGGACGAAGATCACGCCATGCGGCATTCGATTGCGCCCGCGAATTTCCACGCGGCTGATGATCTCGCCGCGCCGCGACTGGATGCGCACCTCCGCCCCCTGATTGAAGCCCAGCATCCTGGCGTCGTCTCCGTTCATGAAACACCGCGCGCCGGGAAACGCCCTGTAGAGCTCGGGAACACGCATCGTCATCGAGCCCGAATGCCAATGTTCGAGAACACGGCCCGTCACGAGCCAGAAATTGAACTCCTCATCGGGCGACTCGGCCGGCGGTTCGTAGGGCACCGCCAGGATGACCGCGCGGCCGTCCTTCTGCCCGTAGAACTTCAGCCCCTCGCCCGGCTTGACGTAGGGGTCGTAGCCTTCACGGTAGCGCCACCGCGTCTCCTTGCCGTCGACGACGGGCCAGCGCATGCCGCGAACCTGATGATACATGTCGTAGGGCGCGAGATCGTGTCCATGCCCGCGGCCGAACTCGGCATATTCCTCAAACAGCCCCTTCTGAATGTAAAAGCCAAAGGCCTTGGCCTCCCGGTTCTCGTATTCGGGCGACACCTCCGACAGGGGAAATTCGTCCACCTTTCCGTTCTGGTAGAGCACCTGGTAGAGCGTCTTCCCCTTGTATTCCGGGTTCTTGTCGAGGATCTCGGCGGGCCAGACCTCGTCGGTGGTGAAGCGCTTGGAGAATTCCACCAGTTGCCAGAGGTCCGAGCGGGCCTCGCCCGGCGCATTGACCAGCTGGTGCCAGACATGCGTGCGCCGTTCGGCATTGCCGTAGGCGCCCTCCTTCTCCACCCACATGGCCGCCGGCAGCACCAGATCGGCGCTCATGGCGGTCACTGTCGGATAGGCGTCCGAGACGACGATGAAATTGTCCGGATTGCGGTATCCCTTATAGGTCTCGTTGCTGGTGTTCGGCGCGGCCTGGATGTTGTTGTTGACCTGCACCCAGTAGAAATTCAGCTTCCCGTCATGCAGCATGCGGTCCTGCTCGACGGCGTGATAACCGGGCTTGCCCGGCAACAGCCCGTCCGGCAGCTTCCATATTTCCTCGGCGTGCTTGCGATGCTCCGGATTGGTCACGACCATGTCGGCCGGCAGCCGGTGGGCGAAAGTGCCGACCTCGCGGGCCGTGCCGCAGGCGGACGGCTGTCCCGTCAGCGAAAACGGGCTGTTTCCCGGCTCGGAAATCTTGCCCGTCAGCAGATGCAGGTTGTAGACCATCTGGTTGGCCCACACGCCGCGCACATGCTGGTTGAAGCCCATGGTCCACAGCGACATGACCTTGGTCTTGGGATCGGCATAGAGTTCCGCGAGCTGTTCCAGGAAGGCGCTGTCGACGCCCGAAAGCTCGACCGCCTTTTCGAGCGTATATTCGGAGACCATCTCCTTGAAGGCCTCGAAGTCGATCGGGTCCATCTTGGCGGCGTCGGCGACACCCTTGGCCTTCAATTCGAGCGGGTTGTCCGGACGCAAGCCGTAGCCGATGTCGGTCGTCCCCTTCATGAACTTCGTATGCTTGTCGACGAAATCCTGGTTGACGCGGCCGGTCTTGATGATGTGGTTGGCGATGTAGTTCAGGATCGCGAGGTCCGAACCCGGCTTGAAGATCAGCGGTATGTCGGCAAGGTCCATGCTGCGATGCGTGAAGGTGGAGAGCACCGCGACCTTCACATGCTCATGCCCGAGCCGCCTGTCGGCGACGCGCGTCCAGAGGATCGGATGCATCTCGGCCATGTTCGAACCCCAGAGCACGAAGGCGTCGGCGTTCTCGAAATCGTCGTAGCATCCCATCGGCTCGTCCATGCCGAAGGTGCGCATGAAGGCCACCGCCGCCGAAGCCATGCAGTGGCGCGCGTTGGGATCGAGGTTGTTGGAGCCGAAGCCCRCCCGCATCAGCTTTGTCGCGGCGTATCCTTCGAAGATCGTCCATTGGCCGGAGCCGAACATGCCGAGCGCCGTCGGCCCCTTTTCCTTGAGCACGCGCTTGGCCTGCGCCGCCATCACGTCGAAGGCCTCTTCCCAGGTGACGGGTTCGAACTCGCCGTCCTTGGCGTAGACACCGTCCCGCTTGCGCAGGAGCGGGCTCGTCAGCCTGTCCTTGCCGTACATGATCTTGGAGAGGAAGTAGCCCTTGACGCAGTTGAGGCCGCGATTGACCTCCGCCTCCATGTCGCCATGGGTCGCGACGACCTGGTTCTCCTTCACGCCGACCATGACGCCGCAGCCGGTGCCACAGAAGCGGCATGGAGCCTTGGACCATTTTATCTCCAGCGCCTCCACCCCGCCCGGCACCGACTGCGCCGCAGCGGGTGCAGCAAGGCCTGCGGTCGCAGCGGCGATCGCCGCAGCCTGCGCCTTAAGGAGATCACGCCGCGTGAGTTCGGTCGTCATCGATTGTCTCCTTCATTTCCAATGCCTGTTCAAAAACCATTGCCTGTTCGAAAACCATGTGGGCGGCGAGCACGCCGTCCATCCCCGAGATGCCGATGAGCGTTTCCCCGAGCACGCCGGAATGCGGCCCCTCGATCACCACGACGATCTTGCCCGCTCCCGTAGCGTGAACCTCGACCCCGTCGATCACCGCGAGACGCTCTGCGACATCTTCTGTCAGTTCCGGGCGGGTGATGACGACGGCACTGGAGACGTGATGACGGCTCTCAGACATGAGCGACCTCCTGACGGCGGGGCTTTATGGTGATGGAATCGGCCGGACAGACCGCAATGCAGGCGCCGCATCCCGTGCATGCCTCCGCATCGAGTTCGGGAACGAACGGCCCGCCGAGCCGCGGCCGAAACCGGATCGCACCGGCCGGACAGCTGTCGCGGCACGCCTGACAGTCGACATAATTATTGGCCAGGCACCCATCGCCAATTGCCGCATAATGGGCAAAGCCGCCTGCAGAACCGGCCGGAAAGACATTCTCAGGACATCGTTCCGCGCACTTGCCGCAAAAGGTGCATTCACTGTGCCTGAAGTCCACGACCGGAACGCCCGAACGGATCGAAATGATCTTCGTCGGACAGGCATCGACGCAGGCACCGCAGCCCGAACAGTTTTGAACGGATGTCTCAGTGGCTCCGGGAGGAAGTATCCTCCCGGAAGGGAAGATCCTGCCTTGATCTTCAGATGACCTTCCGGTGAGAAAACCACGTCGGGTGCGAGCTGGGAGAACCATGGAGATCCTCACTCTGCCGAGCCCGGAGGCGCGGCCTTCACGTCATGCGGTCCCGGCGGCCCGTAAACGATCTGGTACATCCAGACCATGAAGCCATAACCGCCGACGACCCCGACAGCGACCACAGGCCAGATCCCGAAAGCGAGCACGGCGAACGTCAACAGCTCGCGCCTGCGTTTCTTCCTGAACTCTCCGACAGAATCCGTGATTTGAGCCACAACGCCTCCCCAGAGTTGCCGACGCAACTGGTATAACCCTTTTAGCGTGTTCGGCCAATCTCCATCTGCTATCGCGACTCTCGCAAGCGCTTCACGAGCAGGAGAATCGGCTATGCGGGAAGGTGTATCGCACGCTCGCCCGGCAGTCCTTGACAGAGATCAAGCGGGCAGCCGACGAGATTGAATCCACCGGGCGGCCGACCGACGCATCCTGCTGAACTTCATTCTCCATGAGAGCTGCAGCAGTGCCCTTTCCGGCACACAATCGTTCTATGGGCGACCGATGGCGCAAGCCCGGCTCCGCTTGGCCCGCGCGGATTAATTCGGGCATCATCTGTCGGCTTCCCGCCTGCCCGTCCGTCTTCCAGACGGACAGACCAAGGATAACGACCATGACGATTACGATTACTGCCTTTGAACGCTCGCCCGATCGCGGCAAGGGTCTGGCGCGTGACATGCGCGTTCGCTGGGCGCTCGAGGAAGTCGGCCAGCCCTATGACGTCCGCTTCCTTTCGTTCAAGGCGATGAAAGAGCYCGCCCATCTTGCGCTTCAGCCTTTCGGGCAGATTCCGACCTATGAGGACGGCGATCTCACCCTCTTCGAATCCGGCGCGATCATCCTGCATATCGC
>NZ_JBFUBG010000147.1:0-8820 GCF_056405875.1 Rhizobium sp. P1_E6
GGATAATCCCGCTGATCACCCGGCGGTCATCAGTTCGATGAGCGCCGGGTTGGTTCGTCGGAAGCAGAGGAGCGATCACCGCCCACTGTCGGTCATCAAGCCAGAATTCTCCTGCCATGATTCAAACTCCCATTATTACCGAAGTGAATCATACAGAGATAATTTAATCAATAGTTTGATTGGGTTTTAACCCTAGAGCAATTCCAGCAACGATGTGTAGCGGTTTTGCGTCCGGCATGCGTGAAAACATAGCTCTAAGAAATCTTACATAGGTGGCATCACACCGTTGATGCCGACGGCGACCTGCGCGGCCGAGATGCTGCCGTCTGCTGCCCTTTCCGCCATGACGATCACACCGGCGCCCGGCTTCAAATCACCTTCCGTTGCCGGCGCAAAGGTGACGATCGGCGTACCCTCGGCAATCGAGATGGTCTTTTCCTTGCCCTGATAGGTGAGCGTGATCGTGTGGCCGTCGACGGCCTTGACCGCATTGCTGACGGTTGCATTCGTCATCGAGCTGTTCGGCTGCACATCCCATGGACGGCTGCCTTCGCCGGTGCCCTTCATCGCGGCCGGGAAAATCAGCACTTCGATCGCGCCATCGGGACCCGTGCCTTTCGGCAGGGAGGCGACGCCGACAAAATCGCCGACCTTGATGTCATCGACGGACGCATTTCTGATACCCGCGACCTTCCAACCAGACTTAAGCGCCACCGTCGCATCGCTGCCCTCGCGGGTCTTGACCGTCAGCGTGTCACCGTTGAGGCTCTCGATCGTGCCACGCACGCGCACGCGCTGGTTTTCCTGCGCGCCCACCGCCTGCGAAAGGCCGAGCACGACGAGACTGCTGGCGGCAAGCGCCATGAATATACCGGTATAGGGTTTGCGAGACATGTGACTCTTCCTTGTAGCCATTGGTCGGCACGATCCCCGGCTGCCGGAGTGCCACTCTATGCCGCATGACGCGGCGTGGGCGAATCAAGGAAAAGTGAGGAAAGCGAACCCCGGCAACCCGATCCCGGGCACCGGAAGTCCGCAAAAGATCTTTGAAAAGACTGGCTCAGCCAGCAGCAGACATATCCATGTACATGATTTCCCAGACATGGCCGTCGAGGTCCTGGAAGCTGCATCCATACATCGGACCCATATCGAGGATCGGCTTCCAAGGCTTGCCGCCCGCCGCCAGCGCCTTCTTGAGGTAGTCATCCACCTCGGCGCGGCTGCCGGCCGAAAGGCAGGTCAACACTTCCTTGCCCTTGGATGTATCGGCGATATCGCCCTCGATGAATTGCTGGAAATGGCCGTGGGTCAGCAGCATCACATAAATATTTTCCTCGACGATCATGCAGGCTGCATCGTCGGTGGTAAAATTCGGATTGTAGGAAAAGCCGAGCGCCGAGAAGAATTCCTTCGACCTGACGAGATCCTTGACCGGCAAGTTCACGAAAATCATGCGCATGAAAAATCTCCCTTATGACGTGGCGGCACCATTGCCGTGATCACGTTCGGCCCAAGGACGGAGAAAACCTACGCGATCCGACACTTCAGGAATTTTTTATCGGATCAGCCTTCCAGCTCCTCGCGCAGCATTTCGAGTTCCAGCCATTCCTCTTCCATCTTGGTCAGGCTTTCGCGCAGCTTCTCCATCTCCGATGCCAGCCGGTTGAAGGTTGCTGGGTCCTTGGTGAAGAGGTTCGGATCGGCCATCTTCTGCTCGCGCCTGGCGATCTCGGTTTCCGCCTTGGCCATTTCCTTCGGCAGGTTTTCGAGTGCGAATTTCTGCTTGTAGGAGAGTTTTACCTTCGAGACAGAGGGTGCGGCAGCGTCCTGCGTCTTCGGTCTTTCCGCTTTCTCGGCCCTGCGGCGCTCCTCGGCCGCACCCTTGCGCTGCGCCAGCATGTCGGAATAGCCGCCGGCATATTCGATCCAGCGCCCATCCGGCGTTTCCGGATCGGCAGGCGCGATCGTCGAGGTCACGGTCCGGTCGAGAAAATCGCGGTCGTGGCTGACGAGGATGACGGTGCCGGCAAAGCCCGTGACGATTTCCTGCAGGAGATCCAGCGTCTCGATGTCGAGGTCGTTGGTCGGTTCGTCGAGAATGAGCAGGTTCGCTGGCCGTGACAGGATGCGCGCCAGCATCAGACGGGCACGTTCGCCGCCGGAGAGGTTCTTGATCGGCGTGCGCGCCTGCTCCGGCTGGAAGAGGAATTCCTTCATGTAGCCGGTCACGTGCCGCTGCTCGCCATTGACGAGCAAGTTCTCGCCACGCCCATCCGTCAGATAGTTGGCAAGCGTATCCTCCAGATTCAGGTCCTCGCGCTTCTGGTCGAGGGTAGCGATATCGAGATTGGTGCCGAGCTTCACCGTGCCGCTGTCGGGCGCAAGCTGGCCAGTCAGCATCTTCAAAAGCGTCGTCTTGCCGGCGCCGTTCGGGCCGACGAGACCGATACAGTCGCCGCGATGCACGCGGATCGAAAACGGCGCGACGATCGGCCTGTGGTCATAGCTCTTGGTGATCTTGTCCGCCTCGATCACCAGCTTGCCGGATTCCTGCGTATCGGAAGCGCTTGCCTGTACCGTTCCCTGCGGACCCTTGTGGCCACGATATTGCGAACGCATCGTCTGCAGCTCGCCGAGCCGGCGCATATTGCGCTTGCGTCGTGCCGTCACGCCATAACGCAGCCAGTGCTCCTCACGCTCGATCGCCTTGCCGAGCTTGTGCTGCTCCAGCTCTTCCGCCTCCAGCACCTGGTCCCGCCACGCCTCGAAAAACGCAAAGCCCCTGTCGAGCCGGCGAGATGTGCCGCGGTCCAGCCAGACGGTCGCCGTCGAGACTTTTTCGAGGAAGCGGCGGTCGTGCGAGATCAGCACCAGTGCGCTGCGCGTCTTCTGCAATTCGCCTTCCAGCCACTCGATGGTCGGCAGGTCGAGATGGTTGGTTGGCTCGTCGAGCAGCAGGATGTCGGGCTCCGGCGCCAGCACGCGCGCAAGCGCTGCGCGGCGCGCCTCGCCGCCCGAAAGATTCCCAGGGTTTTCCTCGCCGGTCAGCCCCAGATGCGAAAGCAGGTAGGTGACCCGATAGGGATCGTCGCCCGGCCCGAGTCCGGCTTCGGCATAGGCCTGCACGGTCTCGAAGCCGCCAAAATCCGGCGCCTGCTCCAGATAGCGCACCGTGGCCGATGGATGGCGGAAGACCTCACCTGACTGCGCGTCGACGAGGCCGGCTGCGATCTTCAGAAGTGTCGATTTGCCCGAGCCGTTGCGGCCCACGAGACAGATCTTGTCACCGGACTCCACCTGCAAGGCTGCGCCGGCCAGAAGCGGTGCACCGCCGAAGCTCAGGAAGATATCGTCGAGTTTCAGAATGGGAGGCGCCAAGAATCAGACTCCGGAAAGATCATAGGGCCGCGCGAGCACGATGGCTCTGCCGCTGGCAAGCGAGAAGCGCACGGGGCCTTCCGCCACATTGGAGATGGTGCGCGACGAGCCGAAGGGCAAATGGAAGTCGGCGAGCGGATAGCGAGCATTTTCGATGAACAGGCCGCGCAGCTCGCTGAAGCCCGGCACGGAAAACAGGCTGCCCGGCGGAAGATCGATCTCCAGTGAGCCCGGAAGCAGAGGCACGGCCTCCTCGCTTCCTGAGGTCAGCAGCATATCGAAGCCTTCTTCCGCCAGCTCCACGGCGTAGAGCAGATGCTGCAGGGCGTGGTCGGACCGTTCGCCGCCCAGCGCACCCGCAAGGATCAGGCGCTTGGCGCCACGCTCGATCGCCTCTGTAACGGCAATTTCACCATCCGTCGCAGCCTTTGCGGCCGGATAGGGCTGGCGCGGCACGTCGGGGAAAGCGCCGTGGAGATCGGCGGGCGTCGAATCAAAATCGCCGACCCACAATTCCGGCACCACGCCCAGCGCCGCTGCGTGGCGCATGCCGCCGTCGGCCGCGATGAACCGGCTGTTCCGCACGGCGTCGCGCAGACGATCCGTCAGGCTGAGTGCCCCGCCGAGCAGGATAGTGAAGGTGGATTGGCTCATGGGCATTGCCCATAGCGCAAACGAGGGGTGAAGGGGAAGAGGCGCCGGATATCCGGTGCCTTTCCCTCAGAGCAATTCCCGCAAAAGTGTGCAGCGGTTTGCGACCGGAATTGCATCAATCAAATGCTTAGAAGCGGTAAGTTACACCGGCGCCGATCAGCCAGGGGTCAAGTTTCGCCTTGCCGCTGACATTGGCACCGCCGACGGTCGCATCGAAATCCGGACGCAGGAAGATCTTCTTCACATCCAGGTTCGCGCCCCAATGCTCATCGAACATGTAGTCGAAACCCGCCTGCAGCGCGACGCCGAATGTATTCTTCACGTCGAGGCTGTCGGCGCTCCTGCCGGACTGATTGTAGAAGACCGTGTAATTCACGCCTGCACCGAGATAGGGCTGGAAGGCACCGAAATCGGTGAAATGATATTGCAGCGTCAGCGTTGGCGGCAGAAGCCACGTCTTGCCGATTTCGCCCAAGCCGGCAATCGAGCCTTCACCACGCACATTGGCATAGGTCGTGCCGAGAATGAGTTCCGCGGAAATATTGTCGGTGAAGAAATAGGAGATATCCGCTTCCGGAACCACCGTGTCCGAATAAGAGAGACCGGATCCGGAAATGCCGTCCACCGAGCCATTATCGCGCGTGATCACGCCAAGGGCGCGAAGGCGCACCTGCCACGGGCTTTGCGTAGCGACGGGCGAGCCTGCAGAAGGCGCCATGTCGGCGGAAAAGGCCGCATGCCCGAAGGATGCAAAGACGATTGCGGCAAAAATACCTCTCAACCGAAGCGGATGATGTTTCATGTGAATCTCTCCTGATGTCGTCGAACGGGGAGAGACTTAGGCCTGCCTTGGATGGGTCGGCTTGAGCGAGATCAAACGCTGGGACTATTTTCGTTAGCCGGGCGTATCCTTGTCGCGGGATAGGAAGATCGCCTCATAACCGCCGATGAATTTCTCGAACAGCAGCGAGAAAGTGTCGATCTCTTCCTGCGGCCAGTCCCGCACGACCTCGGACACGAAGGCGAGCTTCTGGGCCCGGATTTCTGCCAGCAGATTTTTCCCGAGCGGAGTCATGACGACGACGATACGCCGCGCATCCGCCTGAGAAGCCTCACGACGCAGGACGTTGCGGCCAACCATATCAGACACGACGCGGCTCGCCCTCGACGGATCGATGCGCAACATCTCGGCAATGGCACCGACCGTCACCTCGCCGTTTTCCTGCGCGCGGCGCACGGCATCGAGTACGTCGAGATGCGAGAGCTCCAGATCCGGTGCCACGCTCTGGATCGCCAGCCGACCGATCAGTCGGCGGCCCGTCATCATTCGCATGCGCGTCATGGTGCGGCCGATGCGCGGCACGCTGTCTATGGGAGGATCATCAAGCTCCGTCGTTCTTGTCTTGGTCAGGGTCTCGTTCATGACGGAACCATAACAGACCGGACTCGAAAGTAAAATATGCCAATGTCAATAATGTGACATTGACAAATATATGCTATTAGCACATAAAGCATTGATGTAACGAAAATGGCCTTCCCATGGACATGCAACTTGCCCCCGCGCCGCTCGTGACGGATCCTCGTCGGCGGCTCATCCTCTTCTTCTTCCTGATGACCGCCATGTTCATGGCGACCCTGGATAACCAGATCGTCTCCACCGCACTGCCGACCATCGTCGGCGAGTTCGGTCATCTGGACCGCTTCGGCTGGATCGGTTCGGCCTATCTGCTGGCGCTGAGCGCGGTCATGCCGCTGTATGGGAAGCTCGGCGATCTCTTCGGCCGCAAATATGTGATGATGACGGCGATCGCGATCTTCACGGTCGGCTCCGCCGTCTGCGGTCTCGCCGTCTCGATGAACACGCTGATTGCCGCCCGCGTGCTGCAGGGTTTTGGCGGCGGCGGCATCATGGTTTCGATCTTCGCCGTCAACGCCGACCTCTTCGAGCCGCGCGAACGCGCCCGCTACCAGAGCTATTCCAGCCTCGTCCTGATGGCTTCCGGCGCCATCGGGCCGGTCCTCGGCGGCACAATGAGCGATCTCTTCGGCTGGCGCTCGATCTTCCTCGTCAACGTTCCGATCGGTTTCATCGTGCTTACCGGCCTCGCCTTCATGCTGCCCTATCGCAAGCCGCATCGCCGTCCGAAGATCGATTATGCCGGTGCGCTTCTGCTGGCGCTGACGACGACCAGCATCGTACTTGCGACCGACAGCAGCGAGCTTTTCGGCGCGTTGATCTCGCCGCAGAGCATCGGCATCGTCGCCTTCGGTGTCGTTTGCGCCATAACCTGGGTTTTCGTCGAGCGCCGCGCACCGGAGCCGATCGTCCCCTTGCCGCTTTTCCGCAATTCCACCTTCAGCCTGCTGCTGGTGATCTCGATCATGGGCGGCGCGATCGCCATCGGCATGGTCAACTACCTCGCGCTGTTCCTGCAGACGACGACAGGCCTTTCGCCATCCGGCGCCGGCCTGCTCTTCATCCTGCTGACAGGCGGCCTCGTCTGCGGCTCCCTGAATGCCGGTCGCATCATTTCGAAGACCGGCCGCTACAAGCCCTTCGCCATTGCCAGCCTCACGTGCAGCGCCATCGCTTTCGCACTGATCTCGCAGGTCCATGCCGGCACACCGATCGCCATCATCGGCGCGATCATGCTGCTGCACGGCATCGGTATCGGCCTTGCCCAGCAGGTTCCGGTCATCGGCGTACAGAATGCAGCGCCGGCCCGCGATGTGGGTGCCGCAACCGGCTCGGTCACCCTGTCGCGTATGGGCGGAGCGTCGATTGCCATCTCCATCTATGGTGCAATCATTGCATCGCAGCTGGGGAAGCTCGGTTCCTCCATCCCGGGCGTGCCCAATATCGAAGAACTGACGCCGAAAATGATGGCGGCACTTCCCGAAGCCAGCCGTCAGGCAGTCGCGAACGCTTATGCCGCAGCTTTCTCGCCGCTGTTCATGACCTCCTGCGGAATTGCCCTGATCGGCCTGGCTGCCGCCATCATGCTCAAGCCGGTGCAGCTGCCCCGCGCCGGCGAACCGAAGACCGGCCAGGCCAGCGTCGCCGCCGAAGCCGCAGAATGATATAGGCGCGCGGCGCGGCGCCTCTTCTTTTCAGTTCGGYAGAACTACCATTAATTGCATTCTTCGCGCGGACGTTATTGTTGCCCGCATCGGTCGCCGTAGTGACTGATTTTTTCCGTAATGCAGTCGGAATCTGCACTTGCGATGGGACTTTCGCCATAATTTCATCGGAGCGAGAAAGTGCCTCGACAGGTGAGGCATTGCCGAAATGCAACGGCGCCATATTTAGATGGAGTCTCGCTATGCAACCCACGCGGAAATCGGCTAAAGCAAAGACTTGGATCGGCCGATTGTGCAGCGCGAGAACCGGGGCGGAAGCCTATTGAATTTTCCTGGCAACGGCCGGCCCGAAGATGCGGCAGACCGGCGACTTAAAATGATGCGGAGAGACAGACTGGACAGCATGACGACGTGGAAATCGCCCGCGCTTTCCAGTGATGCCTTTGTTGCGCCGCGCCGTTGGGCGCGCCGTATCCTGCTGCTTTCGGCCTGCGTCGTGATGCTGAACGGCTGCGAGTCGTTGATCGAACAATCCTATCAGCCGACCGTCGGCCCTTCGTCCAATCCACAGATCGTCGACGAAGTGCAGAAAAACGACCCGCGCGCGGCCATGGGCGCCCGCGAGCATCCGCGCATCGTTGCGAGCTATGGCGGCGAATATAAGGACGCCCGAACCGAGCGCCTCGTCGCCCGCATCGCTGGCGCGCTGACGGCCGTGTCGGAAAATCCGAGCCAGTCCTACCGGATCACTATCCTGAATTCGCCCGCCATCAATGCCTTCGCCCTGCCGGGCGGTTACCTCTATGTCACCCGCGGCCTGCTCGCGCTCGCCAACGACGCCTCGGAAGTCGCGGCCGTACTCTCGCACGAGATGGGCCACGTCACTGCAAACCACGGCATCGAGCGCCAGAAGCGCGAAGAGGCGGAAGTCATTGCCAGCCGCGTTGTGGCTGAAGTTCTGTCGAGCGATATAGCCGGCAAGCAGGCGCTTGCCCGCGGCAAGCTGCGCCTCGCCGCCTTCTCCCGTCAGCAAGAACTGCAGGCCGACGTCATCGGCGTACGCATGCTCGGCGAAGCCGGCTACGATCCCTACGCCGCCGCCCGTTTCCTCGATTCCATGGCCGCCTACAGCCGCTTCATGTCGGTCGATCCGGAAGCCGACCAGAGCCTGGACTTCCTGTCGAGCCATCCGAATTCCGCCCAGCGCATCGAGCTTGCGCGCAGTCATGCCCGCGCTTTCGGCCAGGAAGGCTCGGTCGGCGACAAGGGCCGCGATTATTATCTCGACGGCATCGATGGCCTTCTCTATGGAGACAGCCCGGAAGAGGGCTATGTGCGCGGCCAGACCTTCCTGCATGGCGGCCTCGGCATCCGCTTCGATGTTCCGCCGGACTTCAATATCGACAACAAAGTCGAGGCGGTCATGGCGACCGGCCCGAACGACATCGCCGTTCGTTTCGACGGTGTCGCTGATAACCAGAACCAGAGCCTGACGAATTACATTTCCAGCGGCTGGGTTACCGGTCTCGATCCATCGAGCATCCGGCCGATCAACGTCAACGGCATGGAAGCTGCGACCGCCCGAGCCACGGCCGACCGCTGGGATTTCGATGTCACGGTCATCAGAAACAACAACCAGATATTCCGCTTCCTGACGGCCGTGCCGAAGGGCAGCCCTTCGCTGGAGCCGACCGCAGACGTCCTGCG
>NZ_JBFUBG010000148.1:0-8719 GCF_056405875.1 Rhizobium sp. P1_E6
CCCCGATAGAGGTTACGCGATGCTACGGGCCTCAGCGCCAAAACGGGCCTAATATCCCGCGTCGATAGCGATCGAACGGCTCGGCAAGACCAGCCGGAAGGGAGCGGCCGTGTTTCTTGACTATTTTGCCTTGGGCGTGCTGGTCTTCGTCGTGGTCACGCTGTTTTATGCGGTGATCGCGATCCACGACATTCCTCATCTGATCGCCAAGGCGCGCAATCATCCTCATCAGGATGCCATTCACGTTGCTGGATGGGTCAGCCTCTTCACGTTGCACGCCATCTGGCCGTTCCTGTTCATCTGGGCAACGCTCTACCGCGAGGATCGTGGCTGGGGCATCCGTAGTGACGGAAAATTATCGGCGGAGACGGAAGCGGATGCAGAAATCGCCCGTCTCCATTCGCGGATTGCCGAGCTTGAGGCACGCAAGCCGGAGAAGGAGGACGCCTGATGGACCTACTCCTGATACTCACTTATGCCGCGATTTGCTGGGTGATCTTCAAGATATTCAGAATTCCGGTCAATCAATGGACGCTCGCAACAGCAGTGCTTGGCGGGATATTCCTCATCTCCACCCTCCTGCTTCTGATGAGTTACAATCATCCCTATTCCAGCGATGGGCGAATCTATTTCACCTCGGCTCCCGTTATCCCCACGGTAGGAGGTCAGGTCGTCGAAGTGCCTGTCGCAGCCAATACGCCATTGAAGAAGGGTGACGTTCTCTTTCGCATAGATCCGCGGCCCTATCAGTTCACGGTCGATCAGAAGCAAGCAGCACTTGCCGAAGCCGAACAGTCCGTCCTGCAATTGAAAGCGGCGCTTGATGCCGCCAATTCCGCTGTCACGGGGGCTGAGGCCTCGAGAGACCGGTCACTGCAGGCCTTTCAAAAATTCCAGCAGTCCAACGAGAATTCAAAGTCGAGCGGCAAAAGCGCCGTCTATTCCGAGCTTGAGGTCGAGAACCGCCGCGGCATTTATCTGACCGCAGAGGCAGCAGTGGATACGGCACGTGCGCAGGCATTGCAGGCAAAACTCGCTTATGAATCCGAGATCAACGGCACGAACCCGACAGTCGCAAGGCTACAGGCCGAGCTGAATAACGCCAAATACGAACTCGACCAGACAACCGTTCGCGCTCCCACAGATGGCTATGTGACCCAGGTCTTCCTTCGTCCCGGAATGATGGCCAATCCTCTGCCGCTCAGGCCTGTCATGGTCTTCATCGACAGCCAGGATCGCATGCTGGCGGCAGCTTTCATCCAGAACTCGTTGCAGCGCGTACGTGTCGGCGACGAGGCGGAGGTGGCCTTCAAGGCCGTCCCCGGCAAGATCTTCAAGGCACGGGTTCAGGAAGTCATCGACGTGATGGCGCAGGGCCAGTTACAGCCCGGCGGCGCGTTGATCGACCCGCAATCGCCCGAGCGGCTCTCTCCCGGACAGACACTGGCACGCATCGAGTTGCTCGAAGCTACCGACCAATACCAGCTGCCCGGCGGCGTAGTCGCGGAGGTCGCCGTCTATACGCATTATTGGCACCACGTCGCCGTCCTGCGCAAGGTTCTTCTGCGGATGAGCAGCTGGATGAATTACGTGTTCCTGGAGCACTGAGCGCGGCGCCGGGAGAGATGCAGGGAACAATGACGAAGCAATAGGAGTGCGCGGTGATAGGCAGTCTTCCGATGTTGCGAGGCTTGACCGGTTTCAAGAGGGATTGGCTCCGCAGCGATATCCCGGCCGGGCTGTCGATCGCCGCCGTCGGCCTGCCGAGCGCCATTGCCTATCCTGCGATCGCCGGTCTGCCGCCGGAGACCGGTATCTATGCCAGCATCGTCGCGCCCATCGCCTATGCGATTTTTGGGCCGTCCCGGCTGCTGATCGTCGGACCTGACGCGGCGTCGATGTCGGTGCTGGCGGCTGCAATGGGCACGATCATCGCCGCCGATCCCACGGGCAGCGGCGACCGGGTGGCGATCGCGGCGGCCCTCGCCCTTGGCGTCGGCGTCTGCTATCTCGCCGCCAAATTACTGAGACTTGGCGTTCTCGCGAGCTTTCTTTCCCGGCCCATTCTGGTCGGGTTCTTTGCCGGCGTTTCGCTTTCTATCCTTGTCGGACAGATCGGCCGTTTCACGGGAGTGAAGATTGAATCCGATGGATTGATCCAGCCGCTCGCCGAAATGCTTGCCAAAAGCGGACTGATCCATTGGCCCTCGCTCATCCTCGGGTTCGCCATGTTCGCGCTGCTGTGGATCGTCCGCTTTTTCCCGTTCAGAATTCCAGGTCCTATCCTGGTCGTCATCATCTCGGTCCTTCTTTCTGCTATTTTCGACTTTCGCGGCCAAGGCATCGCCGTCGTCGGGGACATACCGCGCGGACTTCCGAGTTTCTCCCTGCCCCCTATCCATGAAATGCCTCTTGACAAGGTCGTCACCGGTTCGGTTGCGATCTTTCTTGTCAGCTTCGGTTCCGGCATTGTCGCGGCGCGCAGCTTCGCGTCGCGAACCGGTGACGAGGTCGACGCCAATCAGGAGTTGATCGGCCTTGGCGCAGCCAATATAGCGCCCGGATTTTTCGGTTCGTTTCCGGTCAGCGTATCGGATTCTCGAACCGCGATAAATCTTTCGACGGGCGGCGTTTCGCAGGTCTCAGGACTGGTTTCCGCGGCCGCCCTGATCGCCGTGCTGGTTTTCCTCCATGGTGCGTTGCGCATCCTTCCCATTCCCGCGCTAGCCGCGATCCTTGCAATGGCTGCCATCAGCCTGATCGATATTCCCGAGCTCAGGAAGATCTGGCGCATCAGCCGTATGGAGTTTGTCTTTGCGCTCATCGCCATGTGGGGAGCGATCAGCTTCGGCGTCCTCAATGGCGTCATTGTCGCTATTGTCGCAACCTTCGTCTACCTCCTGCGTCAAACCATGTTTCCGCGCGATGGCCTGCTTGGTCGTATCGAAGGCCGGCATGGCTTCTTCGATCTCCAGCGCTACCCCGAGGCTCGTCCTGTCCCCGGTGCCGCCGTCTTCGCCGTCCAGGGCAGCATCCTGTTCTACAACGCCGACTACGTGCGCATCCGGCTGACATCGGTCGCCAAGGAGCTTCCCGCAAATACCAAATGCCTGGTGCTCGATGCCAGCGCCATCACGCAAATCGATAGCACAGGCGCGACCGCGCTCGAGGCCGTGGCCGAAATTCTCGTGAAGCGGAATATCGTCTTTGCTTTCGCCGATCTCAGTGATGAAAGCCGCGTCATTCTCGAACGGGCCGGGGTCATCAAGACCGTCGGAGCCGACAATATTTTCAATGGCAGAGAAGAAGCCCTGCGGACGCTGATTGGCGATATCGACCAGATCGGCAACGCCGCGACGGCGCATAATGCCCCTTAAATGACAGGAGGAGGGAAAGCCATGGACGAGAATTACGAGCCGAAGCTAGCGGATGGTGAAGCACCCCGCAGCGGCAAGGATAAAAAGAAGAAAAAGTCATGGGATTACGAAAAAGAGATCGGCCGCCTGCAGGTGGAACTGGCCCATCTGCAGGCCTGGGTCAAGAAATCCGGCGCGCGGGTGGTCATCGTCTTCGAGGGGCGTGATGCCGCCGGCAAGGGTGGAATGATCAAGCGCATCACGGAAAGGGTGAGTCCCCGCGTCTTTCGCGTAATCGCCCTGCCCGCCCCGACCGACCGCGAGAAATCGCAGATCTACATGCAGCGCTACATTGCCTATCTGCCTGCCGCCGGCGAAGTCGTTATCTTCGATCGCAGCTGGTATAATCGTGCAGGCGTCGATCGGGTCATGGGCTTCTGCAGCGAGAAGAAGGCACAGCGCTTCCTTGAACTCGCCCCGCGTTTCGAGGCCGCAATCGTCGAAAGCGGCGTCATTCTGCTCAAATATTTCCTCACGGTCAGCGAAGAAGAGCAAGAGCGCCGCTTCAAGCGCCGGATCGACGACCCGTTGCGGCAATGGAAGCTCAGCCCCATGGATGTCGAATCCTATCAGCGCTGGTGGGACTATACGCGCGCCTATGACGAAATGCTGCGGATGACCGACAGCAATCACGCGCCCTGGTGGATCGTGCCTTCGGACGACAAGAAGCGTGCGCGCATCAACTGCATCTCGCACATCCTGCAATCGATCCCCTATGAGCGCCTGAAGTTCGACGCGCCGGATCTCGGAAAGCGGCAGAAGCGCCCATCGGCCTATGTCGAGGATCATGCGATCCGGCATGTGGTGCCTGATACGACATCGTGACGATGGGTCCGCCGGGCGCGCCGGAATGGATACAGCCATGGAGCAGGTAAGCGATACGACCCCGCAAGGGAGCAGTGCGGGGCAGATTTCAGTAGAAGCGCGGGTCAGCGATCTCGTCCGGTTGGGCATTATCGGGCTTTTTGCCTATTGGACCCTGGAACTGATCGCTCCCTTCGCGCTGATCGTCATCTGGTCGGCCATTCTTGCGGTGGCACTGTTTCCGATGTTCGACGCGCTCTCGCGGCTGATCGGCAACCGGCCGGTGATTTCGGCTTTCGTCATCGTCGTCAGTTGCCTCGTGCTGATTATCGCGCCGCTCGCCCTCGTCGCGGTCAATTTTGCTGATGCCGTTCAGGCGTTGATCGGCAAGCTGCGGACGGAAGACTTTATCTTGCCTGCAGCGCCGGCAGCCATCAAGGAATGGCCGGTCATCGGTGAGCGTATCCATGACACCTGGAACCAGATTGCCGGCGACCTGGCGTCCACGATCATCAAATTTCAGGCACCCATCCGCGAAGTGATGGGCGTTGTCGTCGCAAAGCTCGCCTCGGTCGGCGGCGGCGTCTTGAGCTTCGTCGCCTCGATCCTGCTTTCCGGCCTGTTTCTCACACGGGCGACGCGACTTGCGGCAACAGTACAGCTTCTGGCAAATCGGATCGGCGGCGAAAAGGGTGTGGGTTTTGCCCGGCTTGCCGGGAGTACGGTGCGAAATGTCTCGCGGGGTGTCATCGGCGTCGCCTTCCTGCAGACGCTGCTTTGCGGTTTGTGCTTTGCCTTCTTCGACATTCCCGCACGCGGTGCACTGACCTTCGCGGTCTTCATGCTCTGCTTGATGCAGCTCGGCCCGGGGCTGGTGCTCCTGCCAATGATCATCTGGGCGTGGTTCTCCTGGCCGTCTGCCGTCGCTCTTGTCTTTACCTGTCTCGCGGTACCGATCACGGTGGTCGACAATGTCCTGAAGCCCGTATTGATGGCGCGCGGTCTCTCGACCCCGATGCCCGTCATCCTGATCGGGGTTATCGGCGGTACGCTCTCGCATGGACTTCTCGGCCTATTCCTGGGGCCGGTGGTCCTCAGTGTATTCTATGAATTGTTGCGAGCCTGGGCCTGGCCAGCGGCGACAGCGAGCGGGTATGAACATGGGCCTGCCGTCGGCTTGGACGGAAAGGTTCAGCGGTCGGCGCAGTAGACGGTAACCTCCTGCTCTATTTCAAGGCAGAGCTGCTCATATTCGGTGATCAGCTTGTCTTCTCGCGGGTACCCGTTTCGAAAACGGTCCAGCGCATCGACGGCCAGATCATAGGCCTCGAAGATTTCGCCAAGCGTCTCGCCGGTCATGCCCACGAGACGATGACGGATATCGGGAAGTCGGAGCATCAATTTCCGTCGTCCACGTTCTCGGCTCATCAAGTAGCTCCGTATATCTGCGCACCCCGCAAATCGTACGAACTCAGGGGAACGCCGCTCGTTCCCGATTGGTTGCCCAAAATTATTCGTAAGAACGGTTCCGTTGGATCACATCGCGACAGATTGCGCGGTCCAGAGAGCGGGAGCGTAGCCGAACTCGGAATTAAGGCTTCCAATCGTCGGCATTCAAAGCTTTTACAGTAACGGCAGCGACAATGCCGGTCAGCACAATTCCGGCAAAGCCGATTACCAATGACAATATCCGCGCCGAAATATGTTTGGGGGTAAAGTCGCCGTAGCCGATGGTCAGGCCCGTGACGAACGTGAAATAGAGAGCTTCGTCGAGGCGCCAATCTTCGATGCGCCAGATTGCAAGCCCGCATCCGATCATCACCAGGACCACCCCGGACACGATTGGCCAGATCACGCGAAGCTGCCTTACCAAGGCGACGAAGAAGAGACGCCGCATTTGCCGATGGGTCAATTCATGGCCAGGTTTCATTGGCATGTTTTGCGCCCGCAGATCCGCCTCATAGTGTCTGATCGGGCAAAACATACAGCGTCATCGCGAAAATCATGTAGACCATCAGCACCAACACGCCGACGAACCAGGCCGAGCGTCCGCTATTGGTGACGAACATCGCCGTGATGGTCGCCAGGAAAACCATCACCACGACGCCGGGCGCAAACTGCAGATCCATCGGTGTCGGACCAATCAGATAGCTCAACAGGATCAGCACGGGTGCGACGAACAGAGCGATCTGCGAGGCGCTTCCGAGCGCAATGCCCACACTCAAATCGAGACGGTTCTTGCGTGCACCGGAAAAGGCCGAAGCCATTTCGGCTGCACCTCCGACCAATGCAACGACGATGAAACCGACAAAGGCAGGCGTCATACCGAACACCTTGGCGGCCTCCTGCACGGACTCGACGAAGATCTCGCTGACCAGGGCGACCAGGATCGTGACACCGGCCAGCGTGGCCAGCGCCATCCCGATCGGCCACGGCGGTTCCTCCGCCTGTGCGTGCTCGGCTGCAGCAAAGAATTCGCGATGTGTTTTAAGCGTGAACAGCAATCCCAGCCCGTATCCGATGATGAGCAAGATCGCGAGCCCGAAGCTGAGTTTGTGGATGATGGCAGTCGCCGAAGCCGAATCCATCGAAGCAACAGCTGACGGCATCAGCAGGCCGATCGTGGCGAGGAAGAGCAGGCCCGCCTGAAGGCGCGCATTGGCTCGGTTGAACTCCTGACTGTGATGTTTGRGGCCGCCGAGCAAAAACGACGCGCCCAGCATGAACAACGTGTTCGTGACGATCGCACCGGCAATGGATGATTTTACCAAAGTATATTGTCCGGCACGCAGGGCAGTCAGTGCGATAACCAGTTCGGTCAGATTTCCCAGCGTGGCATTGAGCAACCCGCCGGCGGCGTCACCCGTTTTTGCCGCCACGGATTCGGTCGCATGGCTGAGGAGACCGGCCAGCGGTATGACGGCAAGCACCGACAGGATGAAGAGCAGAGTATGAGCCTCGGGTGCGACTTGCGCAGCAATGAAGACCACCGGTACCGCGACGAGCAGCCACAGCATCGGGTTGTCACGAATTTCTTTCCAAAGGAGGATCACCCCCGTCACTCCGTCCGGTTGCCAGAATCCATGTTCGTCACATCGGTATGCAGGCGGGGTGCGGGTCGGAAGGACCTGCTCCGGAGCACGCCGTTTTCTTCGACGGTCGATGATCGGCCGCAATGCGCAGTGCTATTCCGGCAGCGCCGTCTGCCGGAAGAATGTCACGGTCGCTTCGTCCGGCGGTCCGAACCAGGTGGTGAAGAATGTCCGGAAATCCTGCGCGGCATAGGCCTGGCTCAGCGCGCGATCGACAGCAAGGCGGAAGTCCTCATCTCCGCGCGCCAGCTCAAGGCCGAGCGGCTCGTAAGTGAAATGCCGCTGCAGGACAATGAGACTGCCGGAATTGTCGCTGCGGGCGGCAGCATCCATAAGGATCGGCATGTCGCCGAAGAGGACTGCCGAACTGCCGTCCAGGACACGCTCGATCCCCTGCTGATAGTTGTTGACGGGCGTTGCGGTCGCTGCGAGCTGGAAAGTCTTGATCCTGTCGGAGAGCCAACCCTCGCTCGTCGTACCGGCGATTGATGAGAATGTCTTGTGTTCCAGGATCGTTCGGGCCGGTGAACCACGCCAGACGGGGCGGTTTGATGGTTCGCCATATTGCAGCACTTCCCGCAGCGCCAGCGGAGCGCTGGCGCTGAGGAGCGCGCCGGTGCCGCTCGGGAAGATCGGAATAGAGAACGACACTTGTTGTCGGCGCGTCAGCGTTACCGGCTCTGCCCCGCAGACAAGATCCGCAGCGCCGGCCTGTATGGCCTGCGCTTTCTCGTCACCGGAAAGAGGGACCCATTCCACGTCGAGCTTCGGCAGATTCAGCTGCGCCCGCAGGCTATCGGCGATCTTGTTGCAGATTGCAACCGCGTAGCCGTTCGGCTTGCCCTGCTCGGCGAAGGAAAAGGGCCTCGCATCCGGCTCGTAGCCAAGCTTCAGCGCACTGTTTGTCCTGACGCGGTCGAGTGTTTGAGCCACCGCGRGCGTGCTGAGAGCCGACGTTGCCGTCGCGGCGAGGACAGAGACGGCGATAACCGCCCAGTGATCATTTTTTCCTGACATGTCTGGTCCTCCCTCTGTTACTCAGCCGGAACCCGGTTCACGCCGCTGGCGAAACGCGGGGCGATCAGGCCGTAAATGATGAAACCTATCCCTGTGACGATCATGCCGCCGAGCACCGCATCCTTGCCGGAGGCGTAGATGGCGAAGACGCTGTAGGCCATGCCGATAAGAGCGATCGTGGCATTCAGCCGGTATTTCGCTGGGGGCACGCGGGCTGCCTTCATCATGACGAACAGGGCAGACAGCGCGATGATATAAGGCAGTACGTTCGTGACCACCGCGAGATTGACCAGTGCAGAGAACTGTTCGCTCAGCGTCGGCGATATGGTCATCAAGGCAAGGCAGGTCTGTACGATGCCCAGAATGATCATGCCCCTGACAGGCGCACCC
>NZ_JBFUBG010000149.1:0-8668 GCF_056405875.1 Rhizobium sp. P1_E6
TCGATATCGCGCTCGATCTCCTTCGATATCGCGCTCGATCTCCTGAARGCGCTGACGCCGCATTTTACTGCGGAGTTCGGTATCCGCCAGTTTATCCATCGGGATCAGGAACGTGCGCTGGCGACGATCACCCCCTGGGTCGATGATCGGAACCATCATGTCCGGCGGCTGGCAAGCGAAGGCACCCGCCCCCGCCTGCCCTGGGCGATGCGCCTGCCGCAACTGGTCAAGGATCCCTCTCCCCTATGGCCAATCCTGACGGCGCTGATGGACGATCCCGAGGATTATGTTCGCCGCTCCGTCGCAAACAGCCTGAACGACATCGCCAAGGACCATCCGGACCTCGTCGCGGCCTTCATCGCCGAGCATATCGGGGGTGCCTCGGCCGAACGCCGCTGGCTCCTGAAACACGCCTCCCGAACCCTTTTGAAGAAGGGCCACGCTCAGGCGCTCGCCAATTTCGGCTTCGGTGCAGCCGCATCTCTGGAGTGCGAACTGCTGCTGGCAAAGCCGGCAGTGCTTTTCGGTGAAGGACTGGATTTCGAAATCCGCCTGCGCAATGCCGGCGATATCACGCAATCCCTGATGATCGACTATGCCATCCATCATGTGAAGGCCGACGGTTCGCTCTCCCCGAAAGTCTTCAAATGGAAAACCGTCACGCTCGCAGCAGGGGAAGATCATGTCGTGCAGCGCCGCCATGCAATGCGGCCGATCACGACGCGACGCTATTATCCCGGCGAACATCGCATCGCGATCCTGATCAACGGAACCGAGGCTGCCGCAGGAAGTTTCGTCCTTTCCATGCCCGCAGAGGCTATTATCGGCACATCCTCTTGACTTTCGATAATAAATAGACCAAATGCGGCTCAGCTTTCACCTTCCGGCCGCCGCGTGAGCGTGCCACTGCGATAGACGCTGAAGAAGGATAGAGCGCATTCTGATAATGCCGCGACCCAAGTGCGGCAAGACGCGCTGGAAAGTTTTTCCAACTTACAAGTTCCCATTTCACGCGGGGTTCTTGACGCCAGATTGACACCGGACCGCATTCGGCGATCCGGCGTTTTCGTTTGGCGCGCCCTAAAAGGTTATGACTTGACCAATTTTGAATCGCTTGGCGTATCCAAGCCGATCGTCGCCACCCTGTTCCAGCTCGGCATCGAAACGCCGACGCCCATTCAGGCACAGGCAATCCCCCTTCTCATGCAGGGCCGTGATCTCATCGGCCTCGCCCAGACCGGCACCGGCAAGACCGCGGCCTTCGGCCTGCCGCTGATCGAGCGCCTGCTCACCGAGGAAAAGCGCCCGGACAACCGCACCGTCCGCACGCTGATCCTGGCCCCGACGCGCGAACTGGTAAACCAGATCGCCGACAATCTCAGGAAGTTCGTCCGCAAATCGCCGCTTCGCATCAATCTCGTCGTCGGCGGCGTCTCCATCAACAAGCAGCAGCTGCAGCTCGAAAAGGGCACCGACATCCTCGTCGCCACGCCCGGCCGCCTGCTCGACCTCTGCAACCGCAACGCCATCACGCTGACAGCCGTGCGATATCTCGTACTCGATGAAGCCGACCAGATGCTGGATCTCGGTTTCGTGCACGACCTGCGCAAGATCGCCAAGATGGTGCCGAAGCGCCGCCAGACCATGCTCTTCTCGGCAACCATGCCGAAGGCGATTGCCGATCTCGCCAGCGATTACCTGACCGATCCGGTCACGGTCCAGGTGACACCTCCGGGCAAGGCTGCCGACAAGGTCGAGCAGTATGTGCATTTCGTTCCCGGCAAGAACGACAAGACGGTTCTCTTGAAGAAGACGCTGACCGAGAACCCCGATGGCCGCTCCATCGTCTTCCTGCGTACCAAGCATGGCGCCGAAAAGCTCGCGAAGCATCTGGAACAGGTCGGCTATTCCGTCGCCTCCATCCATGGCAACAAGAGCCAGGGCCAGCGCGAACGCGCCCTGAAGGGTTTCCGTGAAGGCTCCATCCAGACGCTGATCGCCACCGACGTCGCCGCTCGCGGCATCGATATCCCTGCTGTCAGCCACGTCTTCAACTACGACCTGCCGGAAGTGGCGGAAGCCTATGTCCACCGCATCGGCCGCACGGCGCGCGCCGGGCGCGATGGCATTGCCATTGCCTTCTGTGCACCCGACGAAGCCCGCCTGTTGCGCGATATCGAAAAGCTGATGGGCATCGATATCAAGGTTGCAAGCGGCGAAGCGCCTGCCGATATGCGTGCCGCTCCCCGCGCCGCCAATCGTGGCCGCGGCCAGAACCAGCAGCGCGGCCAGGGTGGTCAGCGCGAAGGCGGCCAGCGTGAAGGTGGACGCGGACGCGGTGACGGCGAAGCCCGGCGCAGCGAAACCCGCAATGGCAGCGGTCGTCCCGCCGGCCATGGCGATCGCCGCCCCCGTAACGAGGGCGATGCCACTGAAGTCCGCGCCGGTGAGGACCGTCGCGGCCGCCCGCAGCACGATCGCCGCAACCAGGATTTCCGTGGCCAGCGCCGCAACGAACAGGCTCCGGATCACGGCCCGGACAATGATCTGGTCTCGACCTCGGATTTCCGCCCGGCTCGCAAGCCGCAACAGCAGCGCCCGGCCCAGACGGCCGACGCTAACGGCCATCACCGCGGCAACAAGCAGCATGTCCACGGCCGCCCGCCGCGCAATCACGGCGACCAGCAGCCCCAGGGCGAACAGCGTGGCGACGGCAATGGCGGCATGCGCCGCAGCAAGAACCGCAATGGCGGCGGCCAGCGCCGCGAACGGGCATAAGTTTTAACGACAGGCAGGGCCGGAGCGATCCGGCCCTTTCTTTTTGCCGTCAGCCGCGGACAGAGTTTGATCCGCTGCCGGAGCAGTAAATAATCACCTGCTCATCTTTTGTGCGCCGTCATGCAATTGATCCCGATCCGCGCGGCGCCACTTCTCGGTAAATGCCCAGTTTTTCACCCACTTTTCGCACAGCAGAAGATTTTATGAATCTTCCATGCGAACTGCGCATGGTTCTTGCATTGCCTTTTGCGTTGTATTCAAATGAACAAAAAAGGGGAGCCACACCTTTGGCATTTGATGAAATGATCACCGGAGACGAAAGTCCCCGAGCGCCATATGAAAAATATTTCGAGTGGTACAATAGCCAAGACCGGACGCACCTGATTGCCAAGTCCCGCGATGCGGAAAACATCTTCCGGAAAACCGGCATCACCTTCGCGGTTTACGGCCACGCCGACAGTGCCGAAAAGCTCATCCCCTTCGACATCATCCCCCGCATCATTTCCGGCCGAGAATGGCGCAAGCTCGCGCAAGGCATCGAGCAGCGGGTGATCGCGCTCAACGCCTTCCTCGACGACATCTATCACAAGCAGGAAATCATCCGCGCCGGCCGCATCCCGCGCGAACTGATCGAGAAGAACGTTACCTTCCTGCCCGAGATGATCGGCTTCCGGCCGCCGGGCGGCGTCTACACGCACATTGTCGGCACTGACATCGTGCGCACTGGCGAGGATGAGTTCTATGTGCTGGAGGACAATGCCCGCACGCCCTCGGGCGTCAGCTACATGCTGGAAAACCGGGAAACCATGATGCAGATGTTCCCCGAGCTCTTCCACGAAAACAAGGTGCAGCGCGTCGAGGACTACCCCTATCTCCTGCGCCAGAGCCTCGCCTCGCTCGCACCTCCCGGCTGCAAGGGCAAGCCGCGTGTCGCCGTCCTGACGCCCGGCATCTATAATTCCGCCTACTACGAGCACTCCTTCCTCGCCGACACAATGGGCGTGGAGCTCGTCGAAGGTTCGGATCTGCGTGTCATCGACGGCAAGGTGAAGATGCGCACGACGCGCGGTTACGAGGCGATCGACGTGCTCTATCGCCGCGTCGATGACGACTTCCTCGATCCCCTCACCTTCCGCCCGGATTCAGCCCTCGGCATTCCCGGCATCATGGATGTCTACCGCTCCGGCAACATCACCATCGCCAATGCGCCCGGCACCGGTATTTCGGACGACAAGGCGATCTATTCCTACATGCCCGAGATCGTCGAATTCTATACCGGCCGCAAGCCGATCCTCGAGAATGTGCCGACCTGGCGCTGTTCGGAAGCCGGCAGCCTGAAATATGTGCTGGAGCACCTGGAAGAACTCGTCGTCAAGGAAGTACACGGCTCCGGCGGTTACGGCATGCTCGTCGGCCCGACCGCGTCCAAGAAGGAGCGCGCCGATTTCGCCGAGAAGCTGAAGGCCAAGCCGAGTAACTACATCGCTCAGCCGACGCTTTCGCTGTCCACCGTTCCGATCCTCGTCAACAAGGGTATCGCACCCCGCCATGTCGACCTGCGCCCTTACGTGCTGGTCTCCGACAAGGTGCAGATCATTCCGGGCGGGCTCACCCGCGTGGCGCTGAAGCAGGGCTCGCTGGTGGTCAATTCCAGCCAGGGCGGCGGCACCAAAGACACCTGGGTATTGGAGGACTGATGCTCGGAAGAACTGCAAACGGGCTCTACTGGATGTTCCGGTATATCGAGCGCGCCGAGAATATCGCACGTCTTGTCGATGCCGGCCTGCGCATGTCGCTGACGCGCAGCGACGCTGGCGACGACAATTGGGACGGCGTGCTGCAAAGTGCTGGTGTCCGCGAACTCTATGACGAGACGCATTCGAAGCTGACCGGTCCCGATGCGATCGATTATATGCTGCGCGACCGCCAGAACACGTCGAGCGTCATGTCCTGCATCGATTTCGGCCGCAACAATGCCCGCATGGTGCGCACTGCGCTGACACGCGAGACCTGGGAAGCGACCAATGAATGTTGGATCGATCTCAAGGAGCTGCTGTCGAAGAAGTTGAAGGCGGCAGAGCTGCCCGAGGTCATCGATGCCATCAAGCATCGCGCCGGCCAGATCCGCGGCGCCTTCCATGGTTCGATGCTGCGCAACGAGCTCTATAATTTCGCGCGCATCGGCACCTTCATCGAGCGTGCGGACAATACGAGCCGCATCCTCGACGTGAAATACTACGTGCTGCTGCCCTCGATCTCGCAGGTCGGGTCTTCGGTCGACAATGTTCAGTGGGAGTCGATCCTGCGTTCGGTCTCCGCCCATCGCTCCTACAGCTGGGCCTATGACGGCGAATACCGCGCCGCCAATATCGCCGATTTCCTGATCCTGAACGGTCAGATGCCACGCTCGCTCGCCTATAGCTACGAGAAGATCGTCAGCAACCTCGGTTACATCGCCAAGGATTACGGCGAGCGGCTGGCCGCGCATGGTACGGCGGATGCCATTCGCACCACGCTGCAGACATTGAAGATAAAGGATGTCATGGATCAGGGTCTGCATGAGTTTCTCGAGGATTTCGTCGCGCAAAACAACAAGCTCGGCAACGAAATCTCCGATGGCTACCGGTTCTATGCTTAAGCGGGTCAGATCATGAAACTGAAGATCAGCCACCTCACCGAATACCGCTACGACGAACCGGCACAGTTTTCCCTGCAGCGGCTGCGCCTGACGCCGCCGACCACGGGCGGACAGACCGTGCTCAACTGGTCGCTGCATGTCGAAGGCGCCAAGCCGGAAGTCGAATATGACGACCAGTTCGGCAATCATGTGAACCTCGTGTCGCTGGAAGGCGAACAGCAGGTGACGCGCATCGTCGCCGAAGGCGAGATCGAGACCGAAGACCGCAACGGCATGAGCGGTGCTCATACCGGCTTCTGCCCGCTCTGGCTCTTCCTGCGCGATACGCCGCTGACAAAAAGCGGCAAGCTGGTAAAGGAACTGATCAAGGGCGTAACCGGTGAGAACGAGCTCGCGCGCATGCATGCGCTGATGGCGGCAATCCACGAGAGCGTCGAATACAAGCCCGGCACCAGCAGCACCGAAACCACTGCCGAACAGGCGCTGGAAAAGAAGACCGGCGTCTGCCAGGACCACGCCCATATCTTCATTGCTGCGGCGCGTGCACTGGATGTTCCGGCGCGCTACGTCTCCGGTTATCTGATGATGGAAGAAAAGGTCGATCAAGCCGCCACCCATGCCTGGAGCGAAGCCCATATTCCAGGCCTCGGCTGGGTCGGCTTCGACCCTGCCAACAAGATCTGCCCGGATGACCGTTACGTCCGCATCGCCTCCGGCCTCTGCTACCGCGATGCGGCTCCCGTTTCGGGTATGCGCATCGGTACACCAGGTGAAAAACTGTCGGTCACCGTAAAGGTCGAAGACAACGGCCAGATGCAGAGCCAAAACCAGAGCTGACAAAAACAGGCCGGTTTGCTGCGGCCTCTTTGAGAGTTGAAATAGGCAATAATTGCCGTCGCAACCAGTTCCCTGCTTCGAGCGAGCCCGATGTTAAAACGGCGGGCGGAAGCTTTGCGCTGATAAGCGCTTCCCTTGGCGCCGCCGAGAGCACGGAGTTTCTTGCGTCGTCGATACCACGGTTAACGAAACGCTAAATACCCGTATGCAATTTTAAATATATATTAATACAGATTCAATCACATTAGGTACTCCGCCAGCGCTCCCCTTGGTTCCTGGATCATTCAAGTGCAGGTTTCAATTCGGCGGTTTGCCGGACCGTTGAAGTTCGAATTCGTTGGCATGCATGGGTTTTAATCGGAATGATCGCTTTTGTGGTCCGGCTTAAAAGCCGCGCACATTTCATCCTACAGGGCAAAACCGGCCCGAGCACCGGAGCCTTCGCTGGTGCTGCCGATCGTCGCAATCGTACAAGGCAGAGGCTGACCATCCTGATCGCCGGGTTTGCAGTGATGTACCTGGCTGTCGGCACGCGCCTCGTCCAATACGGCATCGCAGAACCTGTCGTGACAGGCTCGATCGATTTCAATGCGAACGCCGTGGCCTCCCGCCCGGATGTCCTGGACCGGAATGGGGAACTGCTGGCGACAGATATCAACACCGTGTCGCTGTATGCTGAGCCCCGGCGTATCGTCGATGCCGATGAGGTCGTGGAAAAGCTGGCCACGGTCCTTCCCAATCTCGATTGGAGTGACACTCATAAAAAGCTCCGGTCAGGCTCTGGATTCCAGTGGTTACGGCGACAACTCACGCCTCGACAGCAGTCAGATATTCTTGCCCTCGGTATACCCGGCATAGGGTTCCGTTTAGAGAAGCGCCGTTTCTATCCAGGCGGCGTCACCGCTTCCCATATTGTCGGTCATGTAAACATTGACAATCTCGGCCTGGCCGGCATGGAACGGTATATCGATCAGCAAGGATACGCCGATCTGCGAGCTGCGGGACTGACGAATGGCACCCGGCTTGAACCGGTCCGTTTGTCGGTTGACGTTCGTGTTCAGCATATCGCTCGTGAAGTCGCCGCACGCGCGATGAAGGACTATCAAGCCGAGGCGGCCGGTGCAGTGATCCTCGATGTTGAGACCGGCGAGGTTATCGCCATGGCGTCGGTCCCCGACTATGATCCGAACCAGCCTTCCCGCACGCTTCCCGACGGCACTGTGGACAAGGAATATGAAAAGGGCTGGTTCAACCGGATCAGCAATGCGACCTTTGAAATGGGCTCCACCTTCAAGAGCTTCACACTTGCGATGGGTCTGGATGCCGAAAAGATTACTTTGAACTCGGTTGTCGATGCTTCCCGGCCCATCCGAATGGGCGGTTTTACGATCAAGGATTTCAAGGGCAAGAACCGGCCTCTCTCCATCCCTGAAGTATTCCAGTATTCGTCGAATATCGGCACCGCGGCAGTTGCCGACAGGKTCGGGATCGAAGGTCACCGGGAATTCCTGACAAGGCTTGGACTTCTTTCGAAGATGGAAACGGAAATGCCGGGGGTCGCCGCGCCCACGCAACCCCGGACATGGAAGAAGATCAATTCCGTCACTATCTCGTTCGGACATGGGGTCGCCACTACCCCGCTGCAAACCGCTGTCGCGGCCGCAGCCCTCATCAATGGTGGAAACCTGATCAACCCAACCTTTCTTCCGCGCTCCAAAGACGAGGCAGCGAGCATTTCACGCGCCGTCATCAAGGAAAAAACGAGCGCCGATATGCGATTTCTCTACACTTGGAACGGGCTGAAAGGCTCCGGCCGTGCCGCACAGGTAGAGGGCTTCAACGTCGGCGGAAAAACCGGGACGGCCGATAAGGTGATTAATGGCCGATATGCCAGTGACATCAACTTCAACGCTTTCGTGGCGGGCTTCCCGATGGACAAGCCGAAATACATCGTCCTGACGATAATCGATGCTCCCAAAACCGGTATCCATGGCGGACGAACAGCGGCTTCCACCGCAGCCCCGATGGCGAAGGAAATCATTGCTCGAATAGCCGCCCTGCTTGACGTCAAGCCACGATTTGGCGCTGAAGGGAATCCGCAATTCCTGGTCAACTACTAATAGGGCAATGGGGCACTTGGAATGATAGGTCCTGTTAGTGCGGGGCAGCTACGTTGAGAGCTGTGTATTAGGGTTAAAACCCAATCAAACTATTGATTAAATTATCTCTGTATGATTCACTTCGGTAATAATGGGAGTTTGAATCATGGCAGGAGAATTCTGGCTTGATGACCGACAGTGGGCGGTGATCGCTCCTCTGCTTCCGACGAACCAACCCGGCGCTCATCGAACTGATGACCGCCGGGTGATCAGCGGGATTATCCACGTCCTGCGATCGGGTTGCCGGTGGCAGGAT
>NZ_JBFUBG010000150.1:0-8566 GCF_056405875.1 Rhizobium sp. P1_E6
GGGTTGCAAAATTCGCTTAATTCTTGCAGAGACAGGCGCAGCGGCGCCGGAGGGGCGACCGATATTTCATCAAAGTTTTCGCCGTGGCTGTGACGGATAGATTAAAGACCATATTTGCTGGCCTCTACAGCGCTCTCGTGCTGGCTGCGGTCATTCCCTTCGGCCTGGTGGATGCAACGCCTTTCGCGGTAGTCGCGATCTGCATGTTCACATTGGGCGTAGCGGCCCTGCTGCTTTTCGGAGAACCCCGGCGCGGACGCTGGGTATTTATCTGGGCCCTATTGCTCTTCATCGTCACGTCGGCCTGGATCGTCATCCAGACGATCCAGGTGCCGTGGCCCTCACTCGTCAGCCCGATCTGGAGGGATGCAGATAATCTCGCTAAAGCCTCGAGAGATACGATCTCCGTGGCGCCGGCTGATACGCTCGCGTCTCTCCTGCAGATCGCACTGCCCGTCATGACGTTTCTGACCGGCCTCATCATTGCCGACACAGACAGACGGGCTCGCCGTATTCTTATGGTCCTCGCTATCGGCGCAGGCCTGATCTCGCTGTTCGGGCTTGGGCAGTTCCTAATGTTTCCGAAGATGTTGCTGACGGATGCTAAACGCTATTATCTCGACAGCCTGACCGCGGTCTTCGTCAACCGCAATACGGCTGCGACCTTCCTGGGGCTCGGATTTCTGCTACTCGCGACATTCGCTTCTGAAAACGGACGCGCTCATTTTGGATTCTCGTCCGCGCCCTCGGGCAGCTTCAACGAAGGTCTCGGCTTCTGGCTGTTCACCGCGCTCGGCCTTTCATGCCTGACAGCGCTGATGCTGACCCAGTCCCGTGCGGGGTTGGTAGTGACGGGTCTTGGCTCCGTTTTTTACATCCCCTATCTCGTCAGCCAATGGAAAAGCAGGCGTTCCAGGCTCTTCTCGAGGGCTGCCGGCTCCGTGACACGAAAATGGCTGCTGGCAGCCGGCACAATTGTGCTTATCCTTATCTTTAGCGCTATTTTCGGCGGCAGAGCGATCCTGCGCGCTGACCAACGCGGCACCGATGACGGCCGCTTCTGCATATGGTCCGATACGATACACGCCATCTCGCAGAACTGGCTTCAGGGAACCGGCTTCGGCACATTCCGTGCGGTCTATTCAGCCTACCGGTCACCCGATTGCGGGATCGGCGGCATCGTCGACAGGGCCCATAGTTCCTACCTCGAAGGCTTCCTGACCCTCGGGATAATATTCCCCATTGTAGCTATCCTGATTTTTTTTGTGCTCATAAGGGCCTTCTGGACCGGCTACCGAGCACGCCATCGGCTGCGGCATTATTCTATTTTGGGTTGCGCCGGAACCCTTTTGACAGCGTCACATTCTGCCGTCGACTTCTCGATTCAAATTCCCGGTTTTGCCATCTTTTTCATGGCATTTCTGGCGGCGGTCATCTCAATTTGCTGCGGGCGCGAAGAAAGAGTCAGCGAAAACAAAAAGGACGTGCCAAACAGCTCGCGAATCGATCGTTCAGTCGAAGTCTTTAAAATATGACGGTTTAAAGGCGATGGATACATAAAGCTGCCATTAAAGAAGATCGGAATATTCGTTTTGGTTGCATTCGAATTACCGCAGAATCTTCACGTATCAACGCATGCTAATTTACCATAACCGGGACAATCCATGTTGCCCCCTTGCCACAATAACCTTCTGTTAGGTATGGAGTACCTGACGGAGTCGGATATTTACTTGTCTCTTAAGTTGTCACTGCGCTAAACAGTTTCTAGCTATTATTAAGTAGGGTCATGATGGGCATTCCTGTAACTCGACGTAGCGGCATCGTTGTATCGATGCTGATCGTGCTTTCCAGCTGCACGTCTCTCCCCAGATCCGGTCCGGATCATACGGACATCGACCGCGATGCAACAATTAAGGTAACGACACCGGACCGAAAAGTCGGCATCGACTATGTTCTGATCGATCTGAACAAAGGTGTTCTGCCCTATTTTGACAAGATCCCGACAAGCTCTCTGCGCGGCGGATTCGCTGGCGGTCGCGGTGGCGCTCCGGACATTCCGCTCGGTTTCGGCGATGTCGTGCAGGTTTCGATTTTCGAAGCGCAGTCAGGCGGCCTCTTCATTCCGTCAGATGCGGGCAGCCGTCCGGGTAACTACATCACCCTGCCCCAGCAGACGATCGATAAGGCTGGTACGATCAGCATCCCTTATGCCGGCCGCGTTCCCGCAGCCGGTCGGATGAAGGAAGAAATCGAACAGGATATCGAAGACAAGCTGGCAAGCCGTGCGATCGAGCCCCAGGTCGTTCTCACGACGATAACCAGCCGCTCCTCGGAAGTCGCTGTCGTCGGAGACGTCAACAATCCGCAGAAGATCGTTCTTTCACCGGCCGGTGATCGCATCCTAGATGCTATTTCGGCGGCAGGYGGCCTCACGACTGCCAACATCGAAACCAACGTCACGCTTCAGCGTCGCGGCAAGACTGCGTCTATCGCTTATGAAACGCTGCTGAAGAACCCGTCAGAGAACATCTATCTCGCGYCGGGTGACACCGTTTCGGTCGAACACGAGCGCCGAACCTTCATCGCGCTTGGCGCATCCGGCGTCAACAATCGAATCGACTTCGAGGATTCGAACCTGACCCTGGGCGAAGCCATGGCGAAGGCCGGCGGCCTCGTGGATACCCGCGCAGATCCGCGCGAAGTCGTGGTCTATCGCAAGGTCGCCCGCAGCACTCTTCAGCGCCTGAACATCGATACCAGTCGCTTCAAGGGCGACGAGGTACCAGTCATCTTCCGGGCGAATCTGCGCGATCCAGCGACCTTGTTTGCAGTTCAGGAGTTCCGCATGACGGACAAGGACGTCATGTATATCTCCAACGCTCATACTGTTGAGCTTGTGAAGTTCCTCGACATTCTGAACTCGGTGACCTCCACGGTCAGGGGCGTTTCTAACGATGCCCTCGATACGCGCGAGGCCGTCCGAGAGCTCGGAAATTAAATATATTGAGCAATACTTCGAGCGCCTTACATTGAACGGACTGGTGCTCAACGGAGTTTATGTTATAAGCTCTGTTATCTTTTGGAGGCTGGGTATGGTAAACACAGGCAAGAACATAGCGAAAGGTGCTGCCGCCTTTGCATTTGGCGCGCTTTGCTTTGCAACGTCGTCTTTTGCAGGCAACTGCTTTTCGGGTCCGGGCGCAGCGAGYGGCTCGCAGATGGACGCCTTCAAGGCGACCCCGGCAAGCATTCTTACGGGCAATCCGTCCGACAGCCTGCTCATCGGCTCGGTTCGTGATCTCACGGCAACTGAAACCGACATCACGGCGGACTTGCTGACGCTGGCGGCCGCTCCGGCTACCACAGACGCACAAAGAGCAGCCATTGGTGCCGGCCTTGGTCGCGCCGTCAACGTCTGCCGTCCGCAGCATTCCGATCTCGCCGACGAGATTGCGGCTGCGGTTGCAGCAGCAATTCTGAGCAACCCCGCGCTCGGCAGCTTCCGTACCGCATTCGAAGCTTCGCTGACCGGCCAGACTGCTGTCGCGGCGCTCGGCGGTGCAGGTGGTGCAGGTCCGGCAGGCGGCGGTGACATTGGTGGTCCGGGCGCCACAGGTCTGGGCGGCCCGGCTGACAATGAAGCCGGCGGCGGCGCTGTACAGGGCCAGGGCTCGCTCCAATCAGGTGCAGCGGGCAGTGGCAATTTTACGATTATCCGCAATCAATCTGTCAGCGGCAGCATCTAATCCAGGCCTTTAAAGGCCCACTAGCGCATTTCCGGAGAGGCTGTTCAGCCTCTCCTCTCCCTTTCATCGTCTAGAGAACGGCTCCTACCTCGCGCGAATTTTGTCGGCAGTGGAGCAGGTCGCTCCTGCAGCAGGTCGAGCCGGTAGGATATGTGGCAACGCGCCAGAGTAAGCGGACACGCGCAGCAAAGGGTGCTGACGCGAGCAGCGCTTTCACTTCCCTCTCCGCTATCTGTTCTTTTTCTTCTGACTGCAGTCGTACTCCTCATTTTTGCTATCGCCGACATCAAGCAGTCGGCACGCTTTGCCGATATCTTTCTTGTTGCTGAGCGGCTTGAGCAGTCGGAACAAGTCAGCCTGGAAACGCTCATCAAAACGGCTGCGAAGACTGACGCGATTGTATCCGGAGACTATTGCCGTTCAGATATAGTCATGGCGGGCACGACCCTGGTGCTGAACCGGCTTGACGCAGCTAACGAAATCACCGGCTATGATGCCTGGGTRAAGGCCGCCGACGATGCCGAGAGCTACATGCGCCACGCCGTGTCCTGCATGCCGACCGAAAGCAACCTCTGGCTCAGACTCGCGATCGTTCGTGCCATCATCGTTCAAGAACCCAAGGCGATTGCCCGGTTGCTGAATATGTCTGCTCGGCTCGCGCCGGCCGATGAATTCGCACTTCTCGCCCGCCTCTATTTCTGGAATCGCCTCAACGCCACAACGCTCGAAAACGCCCACCTCTCCGTTGAGAGCGACGTGAGCCTTCTGCTCAAGCTCGGAGATTCGCGGAAGGTTGGACCGGCCTTGACCAGGATCAGCCCRGCCCTGCTGCCCTACGTGAAGACTGCCGGCGCAAAGCTGACTGCAGAGAGGAAGACTTCGCTCGCGTGGTTTGGCCTCAATCTCGACAAGCTGCCTTAAGCATCGACGCTAACTCAGCTAAGCACGACTGCCTGACGGTTCATTATACGAAGTACGGTAAGCCTGCCTGTCGCGAAAGCACCGGTGTCGATGGCAATGCGCCCGTTTCCAAAGAAGGGCCGCTGTACAGGCGTGTGCCCGTGAACCACCAACAATGGTAATTCCGGCCCGCGCGTCAGAAATGGCTCACGCATCCAAAGCAGATCCGAATCCCTCTGCTCTGGCAACGGCACACCTGGCCTAAGGCCAGCATGAACGAAGACGATATCGCCAACCGTCAACATCGACGGCATTTCTTGAAGAAACTTCCGGTGGTCGACCGGAACAGCATCTCGCAAAGCGCGATCCAGCGCAGCAACTCCGCCGTGCCTCATCAGATAAGCGGCATCGACCCCGTACGACGATAGAGTTTCCGGGCCTGCAAAACGCAGCCATCCAGGAAAAGTGCCCGGATCTTCCAGCAGCCGCCGGAAGGCCTCTTCGTGATTGCCGCACAGTGTAACCCGACTAAACCCCTCATCCCCCGACCGACAAAGATGCTCGATCACATCTCGCGAACGACGTCCGCGATCCACATAGTCGCCGAGCGTCACCACGAGTGCACGCTCTCCGTGAATGGCAGCATCCTCGCGAATGCGCTGCTCCGCATGAAGCAGCTGGTCATAACAACCATGCACATCGCCGATTGCGTAGATGACGGGGAATTCGTCCGGTTCGAAACTCAACCTTGCCCGCCTCTTTTCAGCTGCTCCATTCGACGGCGGCGCGTCCTTCCCCAGCAATTTCTGTAGCCAGCCGAGGGCACCGGCCCGTGAACTGTTGCGACTGATTTTGCTATCGATGTCTGATGCTTCGTTCATGGTCACTAACATATTGGAGTTTATGGCCTTGGCCAGGTTCTGGAGACGCATAGTCGTGGCCATATTGCCGCGCCTTGGCCTCGATTTGGCGCGGGCTGTTTGTCGGCAATTCTGGTGGAAGGTGCAATCGAACAAAATTCAACGAATGCTTTTAAACTTTTTTTCGCCATCCTTGTATTTCACCGTAAAAATTAAGTTGTCGCTATGATCAAATCCGTCCCCATGAAAGGTTGATGCCTGTAATTTCGAGCAACAATAAGAAGCTTCGGCAGATCGTGCCGCGTATATGATGATCTCTACTTCGCGAATCAAAAACCTAGACATAACCGACCACGAAGCAGGAAATATCGCGTGCGTGAATTCGGCGTTTCCATTTGCATACCGACTTGCAATCGCCCGCGACTTCTCGAAGCGGCGTTGGTGAGCTGTGTGAGCCAATCCATATCTCCCGCACAGATATTGGTTGGCGACGATTCACATGACAGAAAAAGCGTCGCACTCGTGGACCGATTATCGCGAGAGACCGGCATCGGTATAAAATACTGGAAACATTCCGAGAGTATCGGCCAGGCCGCCAATCTGAATTGGTTGATCGACTCCACAAATTCGGAATATCTCATATTCCTGCATGACGACGATCGGCTGGACACCAACGCGATCGAAACACTTTACGAGGCATGGCTGCAGTATCCGGATGCGCAATGCTTATACGGCAAGCAGCATTTGATAGATCATGCCGGAAATATATTACTAGATCGTACAGAACGCTGGAATCTCCGCTATTCCCGTGTGAACGAACTTGCCGGCTTGCAAAGATCGAACCTCTCGGCAGCCCTTCAGCAACAGCTTCCCAACAACGGTTTCCTCATAAAGACGGAGTTGGCGCGAAAAGTGCGCTATCGGCCGGAGACAGTAATTGGCCACGCCGTCGATGCCGACTTCGGCATTCGTGTTGCTCTTGCCGCTGCTCAACGCTCCTTCGCTTATATTGACACCTTCGTCTCCGAGTACCGGCTCAATCCGGATTCGATTTCCCAATCGACGACCATTAACCGCCGTGAAGACATGCTGTTTGAGTACATTGAGACGCTCGAGCTTCCGGCCACCGATGAAAAAGCCCGGGATGGTTTTCTGGAGCGAATTGCCGTTGCCGCCGCACTCGATGCCGCTCGCGCACGCAGGCGATGGACGGCGTTGAGGATAATCTTCTCCAGATATTACACGGAGACCCTGCTGAGCCGCTGGACCCTCTACCGCTTCCTCTGCACTCTCTCCCCCGGTTTGGGGGAAAAGATGCGGCGCTTCCTCACCCGCATAAACCCGGATCTGGAAGGCGACCGAGATCGGCAATGGCGGCAATTTGGCAACGAATATGCGAAGAAATAAACTTGTGGGCCAATTTTCCGGAAGCAGCGCCGAAATTGGTGGTTGCTGTCAGGTTGATCCATGATGGATGAGAATATATTGCTCTGCAAAAAAATATTGCTCTGCAAAAAGAGTTTGCCGTTGGATCTTGAGTTTGACACGTTGTTCGATATGGTGGCGCGTAATTGGCGCCTCCGCCACCCACCTGTTAGGCATCATGCGATGACGATGGAAGGAGGCGAAGATTGATGCGGGAAAATCAATTGGTCATCCGATTTTGCCAGAAAAGCATCTTTCAGCCCGAACTTCACCAGAAACGTCCCGGCAAGAGTGGCCTTCATGAATGATGTGAGTAACTTTCGTCGCCGTGCAGTAAGCGCGATGTTCTGGTCATTGTTCCAGAATTGGGGTGGCCGTGCATTGAGCATGGTTGTATTTGTCCTGCTCGCTCGCCTGCTCGCACCGACACAATTCGGCATTGCATCCTCAGCGTTCCTTGTGATGTCGATGCTTTCGCTGATCGCGGAATTCGGTTATGGCGACGCTCTCATTCAGAAGCAGGGTCTGAAGGAGCGCGACGTCAACATACCATTCTACGCGTCGATGATAGTTTCAACGGCTCTCGCATGTATTGCCGCTTTCCTGTCCGAAGACATTGCACACCTGATGAACGTCGAAGGATTGGCGCCATACCTGATCGGAACCGCTGCGATCTGCCCATTCCTCACACTCGCAAGCTTTCAGGACGCGATGTATCGACGTCATGTTCAGTTCCGCGCTCTGGCCATGCGCACGCTTGCCGGAATCATTATTGGCGGCGTTGTCGGCATTGCCATGGCGCTCATGGGCTTTGGAACCTGGGCATTGATCGGGCAGTTTGCCGCTCAGACGCTGACAAGCGTGATCTGGTTATGGGCCAAGCCCGTTTGGAAACCAAACGGTGATTTGAACTGGAACACGATGCCCGGGCTTAGCAAGTTCGGTCTTAATGTCGTTGGTCAGCGGCTCATCGATTTTTTTACACTGAGAAGTATCGATTTCGTCATTCTGCTTGTCTACGGTCCGGCGGCGCTTGCGCTCTTTACTGTGTCTTCGCGCCTTTACCAGCTGTTGCTGCAGCTGCTTCAATCCAGCATTTCCAATGTGGGATTGACGATGCTCTCCAAAGTTTCGGACGACAAGGCGCGTTTGCAACGTCTCTATCTGCGCAGTTCATCGATCGGTGCGTTCTTCGGAACGCCGGTATTCTGCGGCCTTGCCGCACTGGCTCCTGAAGTCAACCACATTATGTTCGGCCAGAAATGGGCCGGCGCCGAACATGTGATGGTTCCATTACTGCTGATGGGCGGCATCCACTGCGTACAATTCATCAACGCATCGTATCTGACTGCACTCGGCCGTCCGCAGACCCTGTTGTGGCTCGTCATCCTGAAGGCWGTTCTGGTCTTGCCTCCCCTCTATTTCATACGGATGGACAGTGTGGCTGGCACTGCAATGATCTATTGCGCAAGCCTTGTATGCCTCACACCATTCTCATTTGGTGCCACGTTGAGCGCGCTGTCGCTGAACTGGAAGGCCATGATCAGACCCGTCGGCGTACCAATGCTAGCCTGCGCGGCAGCTTTCTTTGCCGTTTACGCTACCCGCACATGGGGAGGCCTGGGCGAATTGAAT
>NZ_JBFUBG010000151.1:0-8281 GCF_056405875.1 Rhizobium sp. P1_E6
GATCGTTTCCTTCCACGATCGCGATCGTTTCGATGGCCTCGCGGCTGCTGGCGCCATAGGAATGGCCGGCATGCGACAAGAGCCCGGCAAGTTGAAGCCCGTCCGCAACGGCTATTTCTTGTGCCACTTCAAGGGCCAKAGCGCTGTCCGGCTTGACGCCGATACGCCCGAGCCCGACATCGACTTTCATAAATATGGGCAAACTCATCCCGGTCGCGATCGCGGCTTCGTTGAGCGCCTWGACGCCTGCCATGTCGGCTGCGATGAAGGAAACGCGCGCATCCTTTGCCCTGACCGCTGTAAGGAGCGGCGTAATAGTTTCAGCACGAATGACGGGATAGGCCATCAGGACGTCCTTGATGCCGGCCTGCACGAAAACCTCGGCTTCGCTGGCTTTTGACGCCGTCAGACCCATTGCGCCCGCTTCAATCTGACGCCGGGCGATCTCTATGCTCTTATGGGTTTTTATGTGGGGACGCAGCGAGACGCCGGCATCATCGGCGATCGCCTGCATTCTCTTGATATTGCGGTCGAGGCGAAAGCTATCGATTTCGATATAGGGAGTCGCGCAGTCCGCCGGCGCCGGGCGATCGAACCCGGCCCTGAAACTGTTGAAAAGTTTGGCGATATTATTCGGCATAGGAATTCGAACTCTGTGGTATCGATGGTCGCGGCTGGCAAGGCGCGGGCCATCTCTTGTAATCGATTGGGTTGGTGTCTGGTCGAGCGAACTGAGATGCGATTGAGAACAGGGATCGTTCCGTTGCTTTGGATGAAAACTGCGACAGCAGGCCTAACTCTGTCAATCAAAATTTCCTTTGCGATAATATTTTGACTAAAGTAAAATGCGGAAAGGGAATTGTGCGGGTTCAACCGTCGGCGATTTGCTCGAACAATGCCGAAAACGTACAAGACCGGATTGGTGATGTGACTCTTGTCCACAGGGGCATGAGGCTAGGAGGCAACAATTGCGCAATCTCAGTGAAAATGCTGCTCCGCCGCAAACGGACCAGGATTTTGGTCTCCGGGTGAAGGATCTGCGCTCGGCGCGCAAGTGGACCCTGGAACGGCTCGCCGAGATGAGCACCGTTTCGATCTCGGCACTCTCGAAGATTGAAAACGGCCAAGTTTCCGCGTCATTCGATACGATCGTCAAGATTGCCCACGCCTTTGGCCTGACCTTTGCCGAGCTTTTTGCATCGGCCGCCACCGAGCCGACCGAGGAGATGCCATCGATCGTGGGGCGTCGCACATACACGCTCGAAGGCAATGGTTTGCCGTTTTCGACGGACTATTACGACTATCAGGTCCATTCGGCTGAGCTGATCCACAAGGGGATGATTCCCTTGGTCATGACGATCAAGACGCGCGAGGTCCTTCCGAGAAAGGAATGGTCTACCCATGATGGGGAGGAATTCATCTATGTCATTGCCGGGACGACGGTTCTGCACACGGCCTATTACGCGCCACTGAAGCTTTCGGCCGGCGACAGCGCCTATATCGACAGCACAATGGCGCATTGCTTTGTCTCGATCGGCGAGGAGGACGCGCGAATTCTCTCGATCTGCATGACCGAGCGGCTGATGTTCAACGATGTCCCCGTCGGAAACGCGTAATCGATCAGCCGACCGGAGCGGCAGCCGGATTGGGGTCGGGATTTTCGGATTTCGGCGGCGGTTCTCGCTTCTGGCGGCATGATGGTTGTTTCTTGTGCAGTCGCCCGTTTTATTATCATAAAAATATTTTTCTTATAGGAAAATATCTGTTGCCATAGGATAAATCCTCGATATCCTACCTGTGAGACAGATCAACGCATCAAGGACCGACCGGGAGATCGGTTCCCTGCGACACCCCGATCGGGCACCGCTTTCTCACAGTGAATGGTTTACCCAACAACTTGGAGCCGCACGAAGATGCGGTAGCAAAGAGGGAACAATGAGCAACAAACTAAGTCGTCTCGGCGCCGTCGCAGCGCTCGTATCGGTTACAACCAGCTTGTTGATTGCCGGTTCGGCGACCTCCGCCGACCTTCATCGCGGTGGCACCTTGACGATGGGGCGGCCGGATGAGCCGCTGACGCTGGATCCCTTCATTCCATCAGACAATGGTTCGATCTTTGCGATCGCCCAGGTCTGCGAACCGCTTATCCTGGCGGACAAGACGGGCATGGGTCTCGAACCCGGGCTTGCTTCGTCCTGGACTATATCGCCCGATGGCCTGACCTATGTCTTCACGCTGCGTGATGGCGTCGTTTTCAGCGATGGCAAGCCGCTCACTGCCGAAGACGTGATATTCTCGCTGAACAAGCAGATGGACCCGTCCGCTTCGTTCGGCTTTGCCTTCGCGCCGGTGAAATCGATCGAAAAGACCGACGACACACAGGTCACCATCACATTGAAAGCGCCCTATGTGCCGATCTTGTCGGCGCTTTCGCTTTATGCCGCATCGATAGTCGAGAAGGCCGCCTACGAAGCCGGCGCCGAAGCCTTTGGATTGAAGCCCGTTTGCACCGGCCCGTTTACGGTCGAAGCCTATGACCGTGGCAGCCAGGTCGTGCTGGCCGCCAATCCGAAATATTGGGCCAAGGGCGACGATGGCAAGCCACTGCCCTATCTCGACCAGATCGTCATGAAATATATGCCCGACGGCAACTCGCGCGTCCTTGGCCTGAAGAACGGCGATCTCGATGTCGCCTTGCAGTTGCCGCTCAGCCAGGCCGCATCGGTCAAGGCAACGGAGGGGCTCGCGCTGGAAGAGGCGCCCTCCTATGCCCTCGATTATATCTATCTCAATCATGCCAAGAAGCCGATCGACGACAAGCGTATCCGCCTTGCCCTGAACTACGCGACAAATCACGATGCGCTGATGAAGGCCGTCTATTTCGGCTATGGCGAAGCTCCCAACTCATTCACACCCAAGGTCAATTACTGGTCGGCGAATGTGAAGGCGATCCCCTACGATCCCGACAAGGCAGCGGCCCTCGTCAAGGAAGCCAACTATGACGGAACGCCGATCGAACTGATGGTTTCCTCCGGCAATTCCACCCAGCGCCAAACCGCCTCTATTCTGCAGGCCGCCTGGCAGAAAGCCGGTCTCAAGGTGAATATTGTCCAATATGAGGGCGCGACCGCCGGCGCGATGATGCGCAAGGGCGAATACCAGGCGCGTGTCAGCCTGATATCGAGCGACATCAACGACAGCGATGAAATCGCGACGCTGCAGACCGATTTTGCAGGCAGCACCCATTCCTTCTTCACCTGGTACAAGAACGACGAGGTGATCGGCCTTCTCACTCAGGCTCGGGGCGAACTCGACACGACCAAGCGCGCCGCTCTTTATGAAAAGGTGCAGGATACCGTCTACAACGACGGCTATAGCGTGCCGCTGAACTTCGTACCCTTCATCAACGGCTACAAGTCCAAGATCGAGAACTGGCAGAATATCGCGGTCGGCTGGTGGTGGCTGAAGACGACGCGGATCCCCGAATAATCGTGAGCGATGGCCTGCCTGGATTTCCAGGGGGGCCACGGAGATTTCGATGATCTATTTGCGCTACATTCTTTCGCGTGTGATTGCCGCAATGCCTGTCCTGGTGGCCGTTACCGTGTTCAGCTTTCTCGCGATCAAGCTGGTACCGGGCGACCCAGTCCGCATCATGATGCGCGATCGCGTCACCGATGCACAAGTCGCGGCAATCTACGCAAAGCTTGGAATGGATCGACCGCTGGTGGTCCAATATCTGAGCTTCGTCGGAAAAGCCGCGACCGGCGATCTCGGGCAGAGCATTATTCAAAATCAGCCCGTCTCGGCGCTTGTCGGCGAACGAATTGCCCCGACATTGATGCTGCTTGCGGTCGGAACAATATTCTCGATCCTGATAGCCTTGCCGATCGGGATTATCGCGGCCGCCAATCCGGACACGGTTTTCGATCAGGTCGTGCGGATTGTCTGTATCGTCGGCTTTGCCATGCCGCATTTCTGGGTTGGGCTTTTGCTGATGCTGGCCTTCGGCATTCAGTTGCGACTGTTGCCGATATCGGGATACGGGGCGAGCTTTGGCGACCATCTGGTGCATATGATCCTGCCGGGGCTGACGATCGCCCTGTTCCTCGGGCCGATCCTCATCCGCACGCTGCGGGCCTCGATGCTGGAAGTGCTGGCGACGGATCAGATCGAGGTCGCACGGGCACGCGGCCTGCCGGCCTGGCGCATTCTTGGCAAACATGCGCTGCGCAATGCGCTCATTCCGACACTCACCGTTCTTGCCGTCAACATCAGCTGGCTCGTGAGCGGTGCTGTCGTCATTGAGTCGGTCTTTGCCCTGCCGGGCCTTGGCTCGCTCCTGATCCAGGCCGTCAGTTTTCGCGATTACCCTTTAATTCAGGGCCTGTCCGTGGTGCTTGCGGTCACAACCGTGGGCATCAATCTCATTGCCGACTTGAGCTATGCGCTCGTCGATCGACGCGTTTTACGGGACTGACCATTGAGCAACTCCATAGACGAAGTCACTCTCTCGACACCGCCGCTCCTGATTGCATGCCAGGCGATCTTCGATGAGATCAGAGCTTKGCCGGCAACCCTGAAGGTCGGCGCCGTCCTGATGATCATCCTTGCGATCGCCGCGATCTGCGCGCCGCTCGTGGCGCCCTATGATCCCGATCTTCAGGATTTCGATGCCATCATGGTGCCGCCGAACCTGCAGCATCTCTTCGGCACCGACAATATCGGCCGCGATATCTTCTCGCGCGTTCTCTACGGCGCCCGCATTGATCTGGTCTCCGGCCTCATCATGACCTATGTGCCGATGGCCTATGGGGTGCTGATCGGCGCCTATGCCGGCTATCGCGGCGGCTGGTTCGATTCCGTCATTGCGATGATCATCAACGTGGTCATCGCCTTCCCGTTTCTCGTCGTGATCATCATCGTCGTTGCGGTTGCCGGTCCCGGCCTGCAAAACATCTACATCGCCGTTTTCCTGGGCTCCTGGACAATGTATGCGCGCCTGACCCGGGCTGAGATGCTGGTCGAGCGCAACAAGGATTATGTGCAGGCGGCCAAGGTCCTCGGCTTTCCCTCACGACGCATCCTGCTTTTCCACGCTCTACCGAACACTGTGAGTTCGGCTGTTGCCTTTTCCATGTCCGACTTCGTCTTGAACATTCTCATGCTTGCCGGCCTGAGCTTCATCGGCTTCGGCGCCCAGCCGCCGATGCCGGAATGGGGTGCGACGATCGCCGAGGGGAAGGAATTCATCCTCGATGCCTGGTGGATCTGCGCCATGCCCGGCCTTATGGTCGTCTATGCGGGCGCTGCACTCAGCCTGATCGGCGATGGCCTTGCGACGCGGCTTGGCGTCAGCGGCGGAGGGCATAAATGATGGAAACCACCTCAGCCGCAGTGCCGCCCCTGCTCGATATCGAGGGATTGAGCGTCCGTTTCGCCAAGGGTCGCGTGCTTGCCAATGACAATATCAGCCTGAGCGTCATGGCCGGCGAAACCCTTGGCATCGTCGGGGAATCCGGCAGCGGCAAGTCGGTCTTGTGTCGCGCCGTGCTGCGATTGCTTGGCGCCGGAGTCACGGCAACGCGTCTTGCCTTTCAGGGGCGGGATCTTCTTTCGCTGTCGGAGCGCGAGATGCGACGGCTGCGCGGTTCCGGAATTTCGATGATTTTCCAGAGCCCGATGAGCAGCCTCGATCCGGTCTGGTCGATCGGCGACCAGATCATCGAGACCCTGTGTCTGCATCGACGGCTGAGCAAGCAAGCCGCCCGCAAGGAGGCGATAGCACTTCTCGACAAGGTCGGCATTCCATCCGCGACGCGGCGCATCGATGAATATGCCCATCAATGGTCGGGCGGTATGCTGCAGCGCGCCGTCATCGCGCTGGCGCTCGCGGGCAAACCGAAACTGATGCTTGCGGACGAGCCGACCACGGCGCTCGACGTGACGATTCAGGACCAGATCCTGTCGCTGCTCCTCAGCCTTCAAGCCGAGACCGGCATGGCGCTCGTTCTCGTTTCCCACGACATGGGCGTCATCGCCGAGACATGCGATCGCGTCGCCGTCATGTATGCCGGCCGCATCGTCGAAACGGCGCCGGTGAGGCAGATCTTCGATGCGCCGGCTCATCCCTATACGCGTGGGCTCTTGAACTCCATGGTGCATGTCGAGGGGCCGATCCAGCGTCTGACGCCCATTCCGGGACAACCGCCCGACTTAACCCAAATGGGGCAGGGCTGCGCATTTGCGCCGAGATGCGCCTCGGCAAGGGATGACTGCACCCGAGACCTCGTGCCGCTGGCCGCCATAGCTGCACAGCACAAATGCGCATGCCTGCATCCGAGAGCAATACAGTGATGGCGAGTGCAAATAGATATGGCGCTGTTATCGTCGATCGTCCGAGGGGTGCTGAAGAAATGCAAGATGGCGCGGCAAGACCCGCAACGAAAGTGGCGCGACTGGCCGTAGAGCGGCTCTCGGTCGAATTTCGCGGCAACCACACGATCGCTTCCATGCTCAAAGGCGAGCAGCCGGGCAAGGTTCGCGCCGTGGACAAGGTGACCTTCGAAATCGCCGCCGGCGAAACGCTCGGCCTCGTCGGCGAGAGCGGCAGCGGCAAGACCACTGTCGGCCGTGCCTTGCTGGGGCTGAACAGACCCACGGAAGGGCGGCTGCTGCTCGATGGCGAGGATCTGACATCCCTGTCGGATGAGCAGAAAAAGACCTTGCCGCGCCGGATGCAAATGGTGTTTCAAGACCCGTACGGCTCGCTCAACCCCAGGCGCACGGTTCGCCAGACATTGAGCGAGGTGCTGTCGTTTCACCAGATCGTGCCTTCGCAAGAGGTGCAACAGGAAGTGTCGCGGCTGATGTCGCTGGTCGGGCTCTCCCCGACGCTTGCCGATCGGCGCCCGAAGGGCCTCTCCGGCGGCCAGCGCCAGCGCGTCGGCCTGGCACGGGCTCTGGCGGTTCGGCCATCGGTGCTGGTGCTTGACGAGCCCGTGGCCGCGCTTGACGTTTCCATTCAGGCGCAGGTTCTCAACCTTCTCGAGGATCTGCGAAAGCAGCTTGGGTTGACCATGCTCTTCATCGCCCATGAACTGGGGGTGGTGCGGCACATCTCCGACCGTGTCGCGGTCATGTATCTTGGCCATGTAATGGAGATCGGCACGACGGAAGAGATATTCTCGGGCGCCAGGCACCCCTATACGATCAGCCTGTTGAAGGCGATGCCGCGGCTTATCCCCGAGAAACGCAATCGGCCGCCTGTCTTGCAGGGCGAAGTGCCGAGCCCCTTTGCCATTCCCACGGGCTGTCGTTTCCGCACCCGATGCCCTGTCGCGCAAGCCATATGCGCACAGGAGCCGCCCATGGCGACTCTCAGTGCCACCCATGCCGCATCTTGCCATTTCGCCGCCCGCTAAACGCGGCATTTCACAATAACCCGAAAAACCGACCATACGTTTATGAGGCCGACAATGTTTAAAACAGGAAATGCTGTTCTCGATGAGGTCCTGACTTCCATCCCCGCGGATTACCGCGGCCCGGGCGGTGCCTTCGCGGTTTTGAAGAATGGCGAGGTCATCGCACAGCATGCCTGGGGATACACCGACCTCGAACGCCATATTCCGATGACGACCAAGACGCTGATGCCGATGTGCTCGATCAGCAAGGAATTCACATGTTCMGCCATGCTGGAAGCGCTCGGCGATCCGTCGGTCCTCGATGCTGGCGTTCGGCGCTACCTGCCGCTGCTCGAAGGGCCGATGCCTCGGGCCGTCGACCTCGCCAACAACCAATCCGGCTTGCGCGATTATTGGGCGCTGACCGTCTTGTCGGGGGCGTCGCCGCAAGGCGAATGCCGCGCCGAAGACGGCAGGCATCTTCTGTCGCTCGCCCGCACCACGCATTTTGATCCCGGTTCCCAATATTCCTACGCCAACGGCAATTTTCGAATCCTCTCCGACCTCATCGCCGAGCAGACGGGCCGGCCGCTAGGAGAGTGGGTCAAGGAACGCATCTTCCGGCCAGCGGGCATGACGACCGCGGAGTGGTGCGAGGAATCAAGCAAATTCCCGGGCGATGCTGTCGGCTACGAAGGCAGCATGGCCTCAGGTCATTTTCCGGCCATCAACAAAATCCACCTCTCCGGCGATTCCGGCGTCAACGCCTCCCTCGAGGATATGATTGCCTGGGAGCGTTTCGTCGATGCGACACGTGATGATGAGACCAGCATCTATCGCCGCATCTCGGCACCCACGACATTTTCGGAGGGCAAGCC
>NZ_JBFUBG010000152.1:0-8128 GCF_056405875.1 Rhizobium sp. P1_E6
TGACGCCGCAAGAAGCTGCCTCGCTGAAACCCCTGCGCGTGCGGGTGGTTACAGTCCGCCCCGGCGACAACATCACGACACTTGCCTCCCGCATGATGGGTACCGATCGGAAGCTCGATCTGTTCAAGCTGATCAATGCCCTGCCGACGGGTGCTGCCGTTTCTCCCGGCGACCGCGTGAAGATCATCGCCGAATGAAAAAAGCCCGGCTTACACCGGGCTAGTCTGTGCTGCTGGGGAGTAATTCCTGTCAGGCATAGGCTGCCATATGCGGGTCGGCGCTCACGAGCGCAGTGCGAAGCTTTTCCATCGCCCGGCTTTCAATCTGGCGCACGCGCTCCTTGGAAATGCCGAGGTCGGCACCGAGCTCTTCAAGTGTCGCTCCGTCTTCGGCAAGGCGCCGCGCGCTTATGATCTTCATTTCGCGTTCGTTGAGATGCTTGAGCGCCGATGCAAGCCAAATGCGGCGGCGTTCGCCGTCGATCATGTTGGAGACCTGCTCATCCGGTAGCGGCTCGTCGCTGACGAGGAAATCCATCTTTTCCGCACTGTCGGCATCGCCCGAGACGGAGGGCGCCTGCAGCGAGGCGTCATTACCGGACAGGCGCGCATCCATGGTCTGCACGTCGGCAAGGCTGACACCGAGGGCAGCGGCGATTTCCTGATGGATGGATTGCAGTGTCAGCTGCGTGTCGCCCTTGGCGAGCTTGGCACGCAAGCGCCGCAGATTGAAGAACAGCGCTTTCTGAGCGGAACTCGTACCGCCGCGCACGATCGACCAGTTGCGCAGAATATAGTCCTGGATCGAGGCCCGGATCCACCAGCTTGCATAAGTGGAAAAACGCACATCGCGCGCAGGTTCGAAACGAGCCGCAGCCTCCAGAAGCCCGACATAGCCCTCCTGTACGAGATCGCTCATCGGCAGGCCGAAATTACGGAATTTGCCTGCCATGGAAATGACGAGGCGCATGTGTGCCATGGCGATCTGGTTGCGGGCGCCACGATCGTCATGGTCCTTCCAGCGGATAGCGAGATTATGTTCTTCTTCGCGGGCGAGATAGGGAGCCGCCATTGCTATTTTGATCATGCGCCGATCTGCAGACATGTTCTTCATATCGCTCTCCTAAACAGGCCACGGCCCAAAAATGAACAAGCAAACATTGTTTCCGGAACATCGCTGCGCCGGAGTAAACTAAGGTCCTGAATGCATGAGGGCCTCGCTCCTGGACTTTTCAGGAGGAGGCCCTATTTCTCATCATATGCCGCTGAAGCGGCTGGATTGGATCGGTTTCTTGAGATTGCCGGAAAGGCAAATTCTGGAAATCATGACCCGCTCCTCATCGAACACTCACAGCTTAGGCGGAAGTCAAACCGAGCTTCATGGGCTCCGGTTAAGTCCGCATCACTGTGTATCAACGTCGTGGCGGCGAAAAAGTTCCAATAAAAAACCCGACACAAAGGCCGGGTTTTTTTATCAGCAAAAACAATGCGCTATTAAGCGGCTTCGTCCTGCGAGTCATCTTCCTCGATTGCCTTGCCACGCTTCGGACCCTTGTTGAGATTGGTCTCGACGAGGCGAACGGCTTCGGTTTCAGACATCTTGTTGACAGCAGCGATTTCGCGAGCCATGCGATCGAGGGCAGCTTCATAGAGCTGACGCTCGGAATAGGACTGCTCCGGCTGGTTTTCAGCGCGGTAGAGATCGCGAACGACTTCTGCGATGGAAATCAGGTCGCCGGAATTGATCTTGGCATCGTATTCCTGGGCGCGGCGTGACCACATGGTGCGCTTGACGCGAGCCTTGCCCTGCACGACCTTGAGGGCGCGCTCGACGAAGTCGGTTTCGGAAAGCTTGCGCATGCCGATGCTCATGGCCTTCGCGACCGGAACCTTCAGACGCATCTTGTCCTTTTCGAAATCGATGACGAAAAGTTCAAGCTTCATGCCGGCGACTTCTTGCTCTTCGATAGCCGTGATGGTACCGACGCCGTGCGCGGGGTACACGATCGATTCACCAGTCTTGAAGCCGTGACGTGCGGTAGAAGGTTTTTTCTGCTGGATGGTCATTCTAATCAAAAACTCCCTGTTACGCTTCCGGCGGCGGCCGGAGCCGGGTCAGTCAGGCCCGGATGAGACGGTTATATCCGTCGGGTGACTTCACTCTGGTTCCACCAGACAGAAGCAAAAGATATCCTGGCGCGCGATCTTGGGATCCGACAGCTCAAGTTACTGATATGTCACGGAAACCGCGTGCGGATTTGTTTTACTTTCGTGATGGTTTTTGGGCATGCGTCATGCCACAAATGGAACAGTGTGGTGAACGTATCACAAAAATATGAGGAAATCAATAATTTGCTTAACGTGAGTCATGTGGGCAACACATAGCCCCCATGTGACTCACGCGTAATTTGAAACGTTTAAGCGGCCGCTGAACCCGGTTTCAATGGCCTTCCACTTCGAAAATTTCAGTCGCCGCTGCCGGGCTTTTCCGAGAAGTATTTCTCGAATTTTCCGGTCTCGCCGTCCATCTCCTTGGCCTCCGGCATCGGCTCCTTCTTGACCGTGATATTCGGCCAGATAGCAGCATATTCGGCGTTGACCTTCAGCCACTTGTCGAGACCCGGTTCGGTGTCGGGCTTGATCGCCTCAGCCGGACATTCCGGCTCGCACACGCCGCAATCGATGCATTCATCGGGATGAATGACGAGGAAGTTCTCGCCTTCGTAGAAACAGTCGACGGGGCAGACTTCAACACAATCGGTGTATTTGCAGCGAATGCAATTGTCAGTCACGACATAGGTCATGAAGAACTCCAGGATTTCCATACGGGCGGGGCCGGGCAACCTGGAACGTCGCGCCTGTCCCCTGAGCCGGAGAGAAAGCGTGAGCAGGCTTGGGAGGCAAGCACGCTACCCGGCAGGTTGTGTGTGACGTATCGGCTTTGCAGCAGGATTTCAAGGACAAACGATCTTCGAAAAGCTGACGGTAGGAAGAGTTTTCTAATCCTCATCCGACATCAGCCTGTCGATTGCGCGCCGTTCCTTTTTCGTCGGCCTGCCTGAACCCGTGGTGCGAATTGCCTGCTCGTAAGGGGTGAGGCGTTTTGCCTCATCCGGAGGCGGCGACAGATCCTCATAGAGCAGCCTCGCCTCCTCATAGGGTCCTCGCCGGTCTCCAGGCAGCCGGACCACAAGAACGACCCCTCGCCGCTCCAGCGTGATCTCGACGCGGTCGCCAAACTTCACCATCTGACTCGGCTGAGCACAGCGCGCTCCATTGATGCTGACATGACCGGACTGGATATGGCTCTGCGCCAGTGAGCGTGATTTCACCATGCGTGTGAAGAACAGCCATTTGTCGATGCGCTGGCGCGAATCGCTTCCTGGCTGTGTCTCTCCACCCATGATTACTTCTTCATCTGCTCCTTGAGCGCTGCAAGTTTGGCGAAGGGCGAATCCGGATCGATCGGCTTCTCCTTGCGCGGCGGCTTGGCCTCGAAGCGCAGCGGCTGCGAATTGCCGCGGTTGTTATTGTTGCGATCCTTGCGGTCACCGCGGTCCTGACGGTCGCCGCGCTGTTCGTTCCGGTCGTTGCGCGCCTGCTGTGGCCTGCCGCCGTCACGATTACCGCCGTCGCGATTGCCTCCGTCACGGTTGCCACCATCCCGGTTACGGTTGTTGTGGCGATTGCCGTCACGGGCCTCGCCGCCTTCACCGCCGCCAGGGCGGCGATTGCGGTCGCCGCGTTCCTGACCCTGCCCCTGGCCCTGTCGTTCGCCCTGGCCGCCGCGACGATCGCCATGACCGCGCGCCTGGCGCTGGTTTTCGTTACGGCCACCGAGGCGCCACAGGAGAACCGGCTTCGGCTCTGCAGCCTCAGCCTCAGCCTCGCCTGCTTCACTCGAAACTTCGGCTGGTGCAGGCGTTTCCGCAGCCACAGGTGCGGCCTCGACCGCGGGCGCTTCTTCCGCAGCGCCGTCTGCGTCGTCATGATCGGCCTTTTCGCCAGCTTCCTCCGCCGCGGCCTCAGTGGCCGCTGCAGGAGCCGATGCCACGTCTTGCGTCGCAAGGAATGCAGCGGCCTCTTCGGCCTTCACGGCGTCGGCGCGATAGCCGAGACCTTTGAGGATCTCTTCCATGTCTTCCAGCGTCGCGCCGAGAATGGACAGCATCGCCGTCGTCGTCGTAAAGCGGCGACCGTCATAAGCGCCTTCCGGACGACTGGCCTGACCCGGCTTCCACTGCAGGAGCGGACGGATAAGGTCTGCCAGACGCTCGAGGATATCGATACGCACCGCGCGCTTGCCGAGGAAACGGAAGCCGGCGAGCTTATAGAACATGCGCTCGAAGCTCGGATCGGTGACGACAGAGGTGCGGCCAGCGGCCAGCACCGGAATGAGGTCGCCATGACCCGGCTTGTCGAGCCCGTCATTCTTCAGGGCCCAGAGCAGAGTGATGAGCTCTGCCGGTGCCGGCTTCAGAAGCGCCGGTACGAAGATGTGGTAGGCGCCGAAGCGGATGCCGTAACGTCGCATGGAGGCGCGCGCATCCTGATCCAGAGATTTCACCTCTTCCGTCACGTCACGGCGGAAGAGCACGCCGAGATTCTCGACGAGCTGGAAGGCAAGCCCCTTGGCAAGGCCCTGCAGGTCTTCAGCGCGCGACAGATCGTCGAGCGGCTTCAGCACCGTGCTGATATGATGGTTGACGAAGCGCTCGATACGGGCAGCGACATGATCGCGCGCATTGCCCGTAAGCTGCTCGTCGGCAAGCAGGATGACGCGCGGACGCATCACATGATCGCTGCCGGAAAGACGTCCGACGGGGTCGCCAAGCCAACGCACAAGGCCATCCGAACCGATCGCCAGATCGGCATTGCCTGCGGCATGCAGGCGTGCTGCGCGGGCTTCGAATTCAAGCGCGAGCGCCTTCTGGGACGCAGCCTGAACCGCCCTGGCGTCCGGTCCGTCCGTTCCACCAACAGGCGTAAAACGGAACCCGCTCAACTGCCCCACATGATGTCCTTCAACAAAGACATCGCCATTCACACTGATTTCAGCTTCCAGCATCGCATTCTCTCTCAGGCGCTTCATGAGCACAGATGTCCTGCGATCAACAAAGCGTTTCGTCAACCTTTCATGTAACGCATCGGACAATCGATCTTCGATTTCCCGCGTCTTTTCCTGCCAGTGTGTCGGATCGGCAAGCCAACCGGGCCGATTCGAAACATAGGTCCAGGTTCTTATCTGCGCGATTCGCGCCGAAAGCGTGTCAATTTCCCCATCTGTACGATCGGAGCGGTGAACCTGCTCCGCTAAAAACTGCTCGTTCACCGTGCCATAGCGCACAAGATCGGAAAAGAGGGTAGAAATAAGATCGGCATGTTGCGCTGGCGTTATGCGCCGGTAATCCGGTAGAGCGCAAGCCTCCCACAGTTTTTCGACGCGCGCCGGCGCGTTTGYGAGATCGACGATTTCCGGATACCGCGACAGATGTTCGAGCGCCTGCTGGTCGACCGCAGGCAGCGCCCGCGTCAGACCGGGTACACGAGGACCTGTTTCAAGGCTCGCCCGCAGGGATTGTATCGAGGAAAAATCGAGATCCTTGGTCCGCCACTGCAGAACCTTGACGTTGTCGAACTCATGGCCCTCGATGCGCTGCACCAGCTCTTCGTCGAACGGCGAGACCTGACCGGTTACGCCGAAGGTCCCGTCGCGCGTATGACGTCCTGCGCGTCCGGCAATCTGGCCGAGTTCGCCAGGATTGAGATTGCGGAACTGATAGCCGTCGAACTTCCGATCCTGCGCGAAGGCCACATGATCGACATCGAGGTTGAGACCCATGCCGATCGCATCGGTGGCGACAAGATATTCGACGTCGCCTTCTTGGTAGAGCGCCACTTGCGCATTGCGGGTGCGGGGACTGAGCGCCCCGAGCACGACGGCTGCCCCGCCCCGCTGGCGCCGGATCAGCTCTGCGATCGCATAGACCTCGTCCGCCGAAAAGGCGACGATTGCCGAGCGCTGCGGCAGCCGGGTGATCTTCTTCTGCCCAGCATAGAGAAGGTGGGAAAGCCGCGGCCGCTCGGTGACGGTTATCCCCGGCAGAAGCTGCTGGAGGATCGGCCGCATGGTGCCGGCACCAAGCAGAAGCGTCTCGTCGCGGCCGCGCAGATGCAGGATGCGGTCTGTAAAAATATGGCCGCGCTCGAGGTCGCCTGCAAGCTGGACTTCGTCAATGGCGACAAACGCAGCCTTGGTTTCTCGCGGCATCGCCTCGACCGTGCAGACGGAGAAACGCGCATTCGGCGGCGAGATCTTCTCTTCGCCCGTCACCAGCGCCACATTATGGGCGCCGACCTTTTCCACCACGCGCGTATAGACTTCACGCGCAAGCAGGCGAAGCGGCAGGCCAATGACACCAGTGCCATGCGCCACCATGCGCTCGATCGCGTAATGGGTCTTGCCGGTATTGGTCGGCCCGAGCACCGCGGTCACGCCGCGCCCGCTCAGTATCATCGGCTGCGAAGTCAGGGTCATGGTCCATGCAAGTGAGGCGGGGCGCCCCGGGGTCAAGTCGGCTCCTGCGGGTAAGGCACAGAACACATGGACAGCCGAAGCTCTAAACGCAAGGGCAGATTTGAAATAGACCGCAGATTGGGCATCGAAATCGCGGCCCTGCTAAGTCCTTGATTTAAGATTCGGAACAGCCTGAGAACGAATCGGAGACGAATCGCTGACTCCGGATGATTCAGCTTTTGTTCACGGCTAAGTATTGATTTTGAATCGCGTTTTTACACTAGATGCTGAATCGGAAGACTCGGCCGAAGATGGATTTCATCACCCGCGATTAACGTTTCTTGCCGAACTGTAAAGACCCGCAGATCCTATCTAAAATTAACCCTTCGACCAAAGCCGGAACGAATCGGAGACGAATCGCCGATATCGAGGTTTTCCCTTTTCGTTCACGGCGAGATGTTGTGAGCGTTTTGCCGCCACTACCAATATACGGTTTGGTCAATTCGGCAGTGTCGGCCGAAAGCGCCAGATCACGTTAATCATTTCCACGCAGAATTTACGATGCTTTAAGACGGTCGCCCCACGAGCCGATCAACGCTCGGCGCTGATCAAAGCCGGAACGAATCGCTGACGAATCGGAGACATCGCCATTTTCCCGCTTTGTTCACCACAAGCTGTTGTATTTGAACAAATTTTTAACCATACGGATAAAAGGCGGCAGAATTCTTTGCCGGCTTGGCATCTGGCGCGCCGGCTAAACTCGGCTTCAGGGAAACAATCGATAACGGCGCCGTGATATTCCGAGAGATTAGCCGGGAACAAAAGTCGAAGATGCGTGTTTCTAGTCCAGTCGAAATGAGGATGAGTCAGGACAAACACCATGTTAGGCACGATACTTCTTATTATCCTTATTCTATTATTGGTCGGCGCCTTGCCGAATTGGGGCTATAGCCGAGGCTGGGGCTATGGACCTTCCGGTGGTTTAGGGTTAGTTCTCGTCATCATCATCATTCTTGTATTGATGGGCCGAATTTAAAAGGCCGGTAACCTGGGGAGTTAGACATGAAAAAGATTGTTCTCAGCTGCGCGCTCATCGGCGCTCTCGCCTCCTGCACCCCGACGGAACAGGGCACGGCGATCGGCGCCGGCACGGGCGCTATCATCGGCGGCGCTGTCAGCAACAGCTGGGGTGGCGCGGCAGTCGGCGCAGTCGCCGGCGGTCTGACTGGCGCTCTCATCGGCCAGTCGGTCGAGCGTCGCGGCTATTGCGTCTATCGCGACCGCTACGGCCGCCGATACGAAGCACGTTGCCGCTAATCGACACCCGGTTCATCGGAAGTTTTAAACGGGCGCTTCTGCGCCCGTTTTCTTACGTTCTTTTGTCGTCAACACGCCGTTGACGATTGGTCGCTGAAGTCAAATCTACCGCGCCACTAAGGCCGAGCGCATATTCCTTTCAAGATCGCGGGGCAACGCACATGGCGCCCGCGAATTGAAAGCTAAGCTACCATCGCACAGATCCTGCTGAATTCCGCCGTCGCCGTCCTGATCGCTGCAGCCATGTTCACGACGACGGTCGCCGACCTTCGCAGCCAGGACCGCGTCCAGAAGG
>NZ_JBFUBG010000153.1:0-8086 GCF_056405875.1 Rhizobium sp. P1_E6
GGATGCCTGTCTACCGCTATGATCCGAAGGTCAATTTCAAGCAGGGCAGGAATACCAAAGTCCTGACGATACCCAAGGGGCCGAACGGGCCGGTCGGAAGCGTGTGGATTGATCTCACCGAACCGACTTACGRCATCCATGGCACACCCGATCCCGAACTCATTGGCAAGGTTGGATCGCACGGCTGCGTGCGCTTGACGAATTGGGATGCCGAGGAGCTCGCGGGAATGGTCAAGCCGGGTGTCATTGTCAAATTCATCGACTGACGCGACATCCCCATGGCTGAATTTGCAAAAACCCAGCTGGTCTCGAACAGGATGACCGAGCCGCCTTCTTGTACGATCACAGGATGTGCCTGGCGTTTTGGGACGCCGCGGTCATGTTGATGGGCGAAAACGTTGGGGACTTCGTCGGGCGATCTTCAGCGCGTCCGTTGAAGCGCCTAGACGCGATTGTCAGCGCGCGGCCAGTGGTCTCTGGCAGATACTCGGATGAACCGGTCGAGCGTCGCCCGCAATTCAGGGAGCGTCGTCAATGCGACCGCAATGAGCGGGGATCGCGGACGTGTGGTTCCGGACTGAAGTCTGAGCTTTTGCCGCACTTTTGGATCGTGCCATCTCCGTTCGCGGTTAGTTGAGCGACCGCGAGACGGCCCGCAGATAGGTTTCGGCGAGCTGGACCCGTTCCTCGGCGACCCTCAACAGTGTTTRCTCAAGCCGACGGGCATGAACCTTGGACATTGTCGGCTCGGAGCGCCAGCGCGGTGAACCGGGCGTAACTCTGATCCGTGGGCCGAGGCCCGGCCGGTACTGTGCGAGAGTAATGCCTGCCTTGATGAGGAGGCTTCTGATATCCGGACACCGTTCGGCAGCGATCACGACACAAAACGCCGACACCAGGAGCGATTTTGGAGCAGGTAGTTCGATCTCGTCAATCACGTCGTGACAGACGTCGTTCGCCTTTACGAAGACGAGGAATTCATCGATGAATTGCTGTGCCCTCTCAAGGGCGTCRCGCCCAAGATTCCCCCCTGAAACGAGCTCATAATCGCTTTCGATGATCAGACGCATTGCGATCTCCTTTGCGCAAGTAACGCGGCAGCGGTTTCTTGGTTCGGGAGCGGGCGGAAAAAGCCCACGAGGCGTTCTTTAGTCAGTTACGAAACCTATCGAAGGCACCATCATTGTTCGCCTGACCAGCCAATCCAACACGGAAGGAAGCACTGTCCTGGCAGGATCTGCAGACAGGCGCCTATTCATTCCGATGCCGCGGTTCCTGCTGTGTGCCGCTCTAAACCGGGTAGCGGAGGAGGATGGTACGGGCGGCTGCAACCTATCCTTGACTCCGATAGCCTGCTATCCGACAGTGCTGCCTGTTAGATCCATGGGGATTCAATGGGCCTCACGAAAGGCTTCACGATTGTCGGCAGGGCTGCAATTGCCGCCATCGTTTCAATGTTCCTTGCGCTCTCGCTTGTCTTGGGCTTCTGGCTGCATTCGAGCTACATGTCCGCCGTCAGGCGTGGGGAAGATCAGGTTACTGCCACCGCCAAGATCGTCGCCGCCAACGCGATCTGGATCAATTCGCTGGCGCGCCAGACCCTTCACCGCATGGACGATGCCTTCGGAACGGTGGAGACCTTGCCGGACGAGGAGCGCGTTCGAAGGTTCAACGCCGCGACGGCCGAATTGCCGACCACGGCAACCGCCTATGTGGTCGCTGCGGACGGGACCCTTCTTTATTCGACGGACCGGGAAAGCAGCCCCGCCGACATCGTCGACCAGACCTATTTCCGCCGCCTGGCCAATGGTGCAGAGGACCATACGTCGGCGATGACTGTCATGCGCAACACGGATCGCCACGTCTTCCTCTCGGCGGCGCGCATCGAGCGCAACGACAAGTTCGAAGCTGTCGCGATCCTGGCCTTTGATGTCGGGATGCTGCGATCGATCTGGGACGCTGCGTCGCTTGGGCCGGGCTCGACGGTGAGTTTCCTCAGGCGAGACGGCAAGCTGATCGCAAGGTATCCCGAGCCGAAAGAAGTCGTCGATCTCGGCAACTACATCCTGTTTACCGACTATATGCGCAAGGCAACATCGGACTCTTATGTGTCCGTGTCCCCCGTCGACGGGGTCGAAAGGTTGGTGGCATATCGCATCGTCGAGCGGACGCCCTTCGTCGCCATTGCATCGGCCGACACAGCGGCAATCCTCAAGCCCTTCTGGACCGATGTTTCGATTGCCGCGCTGATCGTTCTTCTGGCACTTTGTGCGGCAGTGGTCGGCGGATTGAAGATCCTGAGCCTCGCGCATGCGGACGCGCACCACACCGCAGAGCTTGCCGAGGCGCTTCGGACCAACCAGGTGCTGATGCGGGAAATACATCACCGGGTGAAAAACAATCTGCAGACCGTGATGGCGCTTATCAGGCTGCAGGGCTTGCGGCCGGAGACCGTCCAGAGGGTGAACGAGCGGATCGTCGCCATGTCGGCGGTGCACGAACAGATGTACGGCTTCGATCAGTTCAGCAGCGTCACTGCGCGGCAGTTCGTGCCAAACCTGGTTCGCACGTTGGTCGGGCTGCATGATCGCGAAATCCAGCTGACCTTCGAGATCGACGATATCAGGATCGATGCAGACAAGGCCACGCCATTTGCATTGCTGCTGAACGAGCTTCTGACAAACAGCATGAAATACGCCTTTGACGGTCGTGACGACGGACATATCCGCATCAGGCTGCTTGATCGCCCCGACGGCAAGGTCCTGCTTGAAGTGGCGGACGATGGCGTTGGATATGAGCCGGTTGCAGCGAAAACCGGCATGGGAAGCAGGTTGATCAAATCCTTCGTCAGCCAGATGGATGGGACCTACACCACTGAGCAGGCTCAGGGCACCGTCTTCACTGCACTATTGTCGATTGCCGTACGATGATGCGGGCGGTCTGGGACCAAAAGCCACGAGCGCCGGACATCCGGAGCGGCAAAATGCAGGACGGTCCGGTGCTACACGTCCTTTGACCTTCTGGCCAAAGTCGGAAGAAGGGCGCTTTCTGACAGTGCTTCCGTTGACAGCCGGAACTCGGCCGCGATCCGTGAGTTGATCTTCGGACAGAACAGAGGCGCGCGGATGCACGATCCTGATCACATCCTGAGTGAGGGTCGGCGTAGGCTTGCCGCACTTCGCGATGAACTCTCCCGTTCGCGACGATACATCGTGTCCGTTGTCAGGAATGAACCGTCAAACGACTGGCCGGCAGAAGACATGCGAACATGCGGGAACGTCGATGTTTGAAGGTTTCGAGCTTCAATATGTCGAGATTGCCGAAGGGTCGATCTGTATGCGCATCGGCGGCAGTGGACCACCGGTGCTTCTCCTGCACGGACACCCCAGAACGCACATGACATGGGGGAAGGTGGCCGACCTTCTGTCGCCATCCTTTACGGTCATCTGTCCGGATCTGCCGGGCTTTGGGCGATCCTATATTCCCGCCGACACCCACGACAGCCGCTATTCGTCGAAGCGGGCCAAGGCTGCTGCGCTCGTCGTCATGATGAAGAGACTCGGCTTTCACACGTTTGCCGTGGTTGGCCATGATCGCGGCAGCCTGAGTGCCTTTCGCATGGCGATGGATCATGCAGACCACGTCGAAAGACTGTTGATCATTGACGGGCTCCCCGTGCTCGAGCATCTGGAGCGGGCGAACTGGGAATTTTCCCGTGATTGGTATCATTGGTTTTTCTTTGCCCAGCCCGAAAAGCCCGAACGCGCAATCTCGGCCGATCCGCTCGCCTGGTACGACACGTTGCGCCCGGACGCGATGGGACGGCAAGCCTATGATGATGTCCTCGAGGCAATCTCCAAACCGCTCGTCGTCCATGGCATGATCGAAGATTACCGCGCCGGTATCCGCATCGACCATATCCACGACCGGCAAGACCGCGACGCCGGTCGCAGGATCGCCTGCCCGATGCTGTGTCTGTGGTCGCTGCGCGACGACCTTGAGCAGATCTACGGTGATCCGCGGGCGATCTGGAAGACGTGGGCAGATGACGTGCGCGGTTTCGGCATCGACAGCGGTCATCACGTAGCAGAAGAAAATCCGTCAGCGCTGGCGCAGGCGATTTCGGCCTTCCTGGGGCAATAAATGTGAAGCAGGAGCGCCCCGCGAAACAGACGCGCGCTGGGTTTGTTTTTCTCCCGGAAGGATGGGAAACAATGTCTCCAACACCCTACGGGGCGATCGAGAGGCAAACCGCCTGTGATGCCAAGGAATGTCGAGGCTCAAGCTGAGGCCCTCCTCGTCCGGTTGGGCAACAAGCGAGGCATCTCGCATATCAGCCAGAAGAAACCGATCGAGGCCACCTACCTGCCGATGCGAGACACCCATCTGGAGGTCGAGTAGCGATACCGGCTATGCTTTCGCCGCTTATCCGGGGGAAAGGTCAGTCTCATTCCAACTTGGCATTGCAAGTTTCCTACCCTGGATTATTTGATAGGGTTCGAAAGAACACACCGGAGTGTCCGTTGAACAAAACCCGGCCAGCGCTCCTTCTCATTACGGCATCGCTCATTCCGGTCATCATACTGGCGGCGTTGATGGGAAGGTTCTTCATCAAAGAGCAGCAAGCCTCTCTCGACGACGATATTCGTGGTCGGGCAGCGACGCTGGCCGCCACGCTTCAACGTGAACTCAAGAGCCAGGTCCAACTGCTCTCGATCGTCGCCGATTCCCCCCGCCTCGACCCTCCGATTCCGCGCGCCGCATTTGCCGAGACTGCGCGGCGCCTGCGCGATCGGGTGCCTGAATGGGAGCAGATCCGGATCTCGAACGAGAAGGGCGAAGTGGTTCTGTCGTTTCCGCCGCTCGATCCGTCAGCCGACACGCGCGTTGTGGATATGGAAAGCCACGACGCCCTGGTTCGCACGGGTGCCGCAGTGGTCGGCAATATCGCCATCGGGCCGAAAGGCCAGGCTGCCTTTGCGCTGAGAGCTCCGATCCAGAGGAACGATCGTTTGAGGGCCGTTCTGTCGGTGGTGATCCGGCCGACGATCGTGACCAAACTGCTTTATGCCAACGGACTTCCAGGGTCCTGGTCGGCCTGGATCGTCGATGGACAGGACCGTCTGGTGGCGTCGACCGGCGCTCCCGCACTCGCCGGTAATCCTGCCACCGAATTCGCAAGCTTTTCCGGCCAGGACTTCGGCGCGGCGACTCTCCACGACGGGATGGAGCTTCGGGTCGCCGAGGTCGCGCTCGCTGACACGCCCTGGCGGGTAAGAGTTGGCCTGCCGGTCGCCGATTATGAGCGGCTGGCGCGCAACGCCACCATGCTGCTTGCCGCGGCGAGCTGTTTCACGCTCCTGCTGTCGGGCTCGGCTGTATTTCTCTTTTATAGGGAGGTGCGCGCCAGAAGCCGGGAGTGGGAAAGCGTGGCCAATTGGCAGCGGATGGATGCGCTGGGAAAGCTGACGGGGCAGGCGGCCCACGATTTCAACAATCTGCTGATGGTTTTCCAGTCCGGGGTGGAGGGCATCAAGAGACGGCGAAACGACGAACAGCGCGTGACGCAGCTTCTGGCGCATATGAGCGATGGCGTGGCTCGGGGAAAGGCGATCACGCAAAGGCTGCTGTCGTTTTCGAGACGTTCCAACCAAGGCGCCTCCCAGGTCGAGCTCGACGGCAGGCTTGCCGAACTGTCTCCGCTGCTGCGCCAAGCCGTCAACGACACGATCCTGATGGAGATCAGGGTGCCGGAAGATACCTGGCCGGTTCACGTCGATCCTGCTGGGCTTGAAATTGCTCTGATCAACGTCCTGACGAATGCACGCGAGGCCATGACGGGAGGTGGAAAGGTGACCATTTCCGCCCGCAATGTGCTCGACGGCGCCACGGAGGATGCCGGGCTGAAAGGACCATTCGTCGCGCTGACGATTTCCGACACCGGGACGGGTGTCGCCCCGGAAAATCTCGCACGGGTGTTCGAGCCGTTCTTTTCTACCAAGAAGAATGGCGGCCCAGGCCTTGGGCTGACGCAGGTCCACAGTTTTGCCAGCGGCAGCGGCGGTGCAGTCAAGGTCGCAAGCCTTTCAGGCCACGGCACCGCCTTTACCTTGCTTCTGCCGCGATCAAACGAGCCGCGGGCGGTGCGTGCGGATTCAGCCCCTTCGGCAAACCTTCCCCGTACGATCATGATCGTCGACGACACGCCGGCATCCCTGGAATCCGTGCGAATGGCGCTCGACGAAATCGTACCGACGATCTTCGTAGCAGCAGGCGGCCCCGAGGCGATCGAGATCCTGGACCGTCATCCTGAAATCGAGGCGGTCGTCAGCGACATCATGATGCCGGGCATGTCGGGGATCGAGCTTGCCGAGGAGATCCGCCGCAAAAACGCGTCTCTGCCCGTCGTGCTGATGACCGGCTATAGCGACAGGCTGGAGGCCGGTACGGAAGTCGGACGGCCAGTCGTCCCCAAGCCTTTCAAGATCGAGGATCTGGCCGCCTGCCTCGAGAAGGCGAAAACTTCGGTGACCCAATCGGCAAACGTCGTGCGTCTGGAAATTCCGACGAAGGGCTGATCAGCGTCTATCTCCGTGCGGGTTCGATGCCGTCTTCACCAGGCTCAGCACGCGCTCGTGGCTGTTTCCCGTTCCCGTGCCGCCGGCGATCACGGCCCCCTACGGTTGTGGTGAGAAGATGTGACAACATGTGAGCAAAATCCCTGAATTGTGGCAAGTGTTCGCCAATTTCGATGAACATATGCTCATGGCGGCTACACAGAGCCGCTTAATAGGAAAACTACCATGTCTATGCTTCGTAAGATCGCCGCAACGGGCCTGATCTCTCTGACCCTTGCAGTTGGCTCCATCGCAACAGTAACGCCCGCACTTGCTCATGGCGGGGGAGGAGGTCACGGAGGGGGAAGTCATGGGGAAGGGGGGCACATGGGAGGATTTGGTATGGGCCATTTCGACAGGGAGGGAAACCGCGGTGCGTTTTTTGCCCACGACCGCTTCGATGGACGGTTCAGGGACCGCAGTCCTATCTTCCTGGGTAGCAACGATGACTATGATCGCTGCTATTGGCAATGGAACGATGAGCGCTCCGGGCATCCAGTCAGAACCGAGGCATGTTACTAGTCGATGCGAAACATAAGGTCGTTCTGACGAGACGGTGACTGGCACGAACCAAAACCAGCAGTCGACCGAACGTGACCTTCTGGTTCAAACGCCGCCGCAGCTTTCTTCGTGCAACGCTGCGGCACCGGCGATCGCTGGAGTTTAGGCCAAGGTAACGTCTGGAATGTGAGCGAAGCTTCGATGGCTTGAAGAGCTCGATGTCCTTCACAAATCAGCGACGTTGCGTCCACAACTCCCCAAACTCAATCCATTTGCCTGGCGCGGTTCGAATACGACCGTGCTTTCAAGCGATATAAGGCCCAATCAATGTCAACGCGAAATACCCTCAGCTCCGGACATCATGTCGTCGATATCGACGGAATTCAGCAAAGCTTTCATGTCGCGGGTCAAGGGCCGGTTATAGTAGTTCACCCCGGCGGCCCGGGCATCCACTGGCAATATCTCCGCATGGGTTTTTTGGAGCGTCATTTTACCATGCTGTATCTTGAACCAATCGGTACAGGTGGTTCAGGCCGGCTTGCTGAGCACCCCCATGGCTATACCGTCGAACGCTTCGCGAAACAGCTCGGCAGCTTCCTCGAAACACTCGACCTGTCCGAAGTCGTTCTTCTCGGTCATTCCCACGGAGGATTCGTCATCCAGCAACATACGATCGAGCACCCGGATCGCGTATCGGCAATGATCTTGTACTCGTCGTCGGCTGTGACGGGGAGTGACTTCATGACGGCGGCTGCAAACGGGGTCCAGAGCTTTGCCGATCGCTATCAGGCGGAGGGGCCTGCAGTACTGCGAGCCTGGCAGTCGGTTCCGAACATGTCGAGCGACGACGACTATACCAAGATCATGCGCGACCTGCTTCCCGCTTACTTTGCCGACGGTGTTCGTGAGAAGCTTGATCTTGAAGCACTGCGCTCACGGATAAAGGCGACACTTCTCATAGGTAACAA
>NZ_JBFUBG010000154.1:0-8069 GCF_056405875.1 Rhizobium sp. P1_E6
CCTCCATGGTGATGACGGTCCCGATCGCCCTCCTGTTCCTCTTCTTCCGGGCGGGCTGACGGCAGGAGCGACCAAGGGGTAAATTGATCTTCCCATCAGAGTGAGGACGATGCACTTTCGGTTGGCTGGACTTCAGCCGAAAGCGCTTCTCCGATCGCGTAGAAATGGCCGCCTGCGACGTGGTGCAGACTGCGCCACTCAGGGCCGGCCGTTTCAAAGTGCCAATGCCCATTGCGGAACACACGATCGTCGGCCCAGGCCGCGGTCACCTCACCGATAAACAGGTCGTAGGCATCCTGGTTATGAGGCTCATTGATCAGCTTGCAGGCGAGCCAGGCCGAGCAACCTTCCACGAAGGGCAGGTCCTGTCCCGGCATATCGAAAATCGACACGCCCGACGTCCGCAGCTTGTCCGGCTCTTTATACAAGGTGCGGTTCCCGACTTCGCGTGTCAGCGAGAGCTGGGCGACCGTTGGTACTTGGATGACGAAGCGTCCGGTCGCCTCGATCAGCGTGCGTGTTTGAGCAATCTTGTCGACGACGACGCTGAGCTTCGGCGGATCGATGTCGAGACCACAGCACCATGCGGCAGCCATGGCATTGTCGACACCGTCATGGCGCGCCGACACCAGGACCGTTGGGCCATGGTTGATCAGGCGAAAGGCCTTTTTGAGTTCAACGGCTTTCATATGCTCGTTCATTCGAAGCCCACGAAGATGAAATCACAATTCCCCACCCTTTCTTTGCGCGTGAGACAAAGAAAGATGATGCGAAACGATGTGGTTCCTGGTGACGGCGGACGCGCCGCGAAACCGAAGGCATTCCGCAACTCAGTCGTTATCGTGCCGGTCACGCCGGTGAGCAAGTGAAATGATCGAGCTGTAGGCCAGTTCACGCGGAAGGCGCGAAAGCGTATCGCGATCTCGCAGATCGGCTTGTTACGCTTTAAGTCCTTGTTTGACGTATGTCGTTATTGCAAAATCGCCGCCCGCAACATGCTCTAACGTTTCAGGTCATAGGCTTGATGAGATGCGCGAAGCTCTGCCAAGGTCTTGCCGACGCAGCTGCCGCCCTCCGCGCCGCCGGTTGCCTTCGCGTGGCCGTCCAGGGTGATCGTCCCTGCCATCCGTTCAGATGCCACATAAGTCGCGACACCGTCCGGGGAGATACGCGATATATAGAAGGCGTGATAGGTTTCTTTGTGCTTGCACTGGATGAGCAATGGAAATTGATCGAACGGATCTTCCTGCGCCTCGATCGTGGTGAGTGGAAGCCCGACCAGCGAGACCAGGCCTGCAAGGAGCGTTTTGGCCAATCCGTTTGATCTTCGGCCGGATGTGTACTTCATTGCTCAATCCCTCCTTTTGCAAGATCAACTGGTCCGAAATCGCTGCCGCTAGATCGCCATTGCGATGAGTGCATCGCGGTCAACAAGGCGAACAATGCGTTGCAGTTTGCCGTTCAGGCACAGGATGCGTTTTTTGCGAAGTTTCGTGAAGCAGCGGGCGACGGTTTCGACCGTCAGTCCGAGATAATCGGCGATATCGCTGCGCGACATCATCATATCGAATTCGCAATCTGCCGGATGACGATCGGCCATTTCGTAGACAAAGGCGGCGACGCGCTTCAATGCGCTTTGCTCGGTAATGACGAGCTGTTTGTGCTGTGCCTTTGCGAGGTTCGTCAGGGCAATGTGGAGAAGGTCTACGGGAATGACTGCGTTTTGATTGGCACGAAAGGGCTTGATGCAGGTTTCGCAGACGGTCTCTGCAAAATCGGTTCGCACAGTGCCTGTTTCGAGTCCGAACCATTCACCCTTGCCGCAAAAAGACAGAATATACCGCTGCCCGCTTGCCGTGAGGCGGTATATCCGCACCGCGCCCGATTCGACCTGGTAGATCGTAAGAGCGTGTTCGCCTTCGCTATAGATCGTCTCGTCGGCCTTGAGACGGATCGATTGATCCTTCGCCGTTCTGGCAGCACTACCATAGCGGTGGCCTGTAACTGTCGTGTGCTTTACGATCGTCTGGTTTTGAAGCATGTGTGCCGTCCCCATCCGCATCGCAGCATAAGCAATCGCTGCCCGCCCGGGTATTCGAGATACTCCTTACGTATTGTTACGGAAGCCCGCGACCACCGACAGGTGTATAAAGCTGTTCCCCTTGATGAGAGCGATACGAAAATATCGTGGGAGGTATCGATGGCATCGGAAGAGGGAGGGGACAACCGCGCACTTCAAGACCCGGCAAGCGTGCGTGCGCAACTTGACCTGATACTCGCCAGTCCGGAGTTCCTTGCCCCTGAGCGAGGGCGCCGCTTCCTGCAGTATATTGTTGAAGAGACGCTTGAAGGGCGCAGCGAACAGCTAAAGGCCTATACGATTGCACAGGCTGTTTTTGGACGCGATTCATCCTTCGACGCACAGAATGATCCGGTTGTCCGCATCGAAGCGGGGCGGATCCGTCGCGCGCTCGAACGATACTACCTCGTCAGCGGACATGGTGACCGGATCCGGATTACCGTCCCCAAAGGAGGCTATGCGCCGCAGTTTTCCAGTGGGGAAGACAGTTCGAATCTAGGCGAGGTTTCCGCCCCGCAGAACCGCGAGAATAAGCGGCCGCCTCTCGGTCAGGAGCGGCGGGTGAGCTATCGAGATTTCCTGTTGCCGATCGGCGTCCCTGCGTTGTTTGGGGCAATGGCAATACTCGCCCTTGTCCGTCCGCTCGAAGCCTATCTTTCCCCACCAAGAACGTTACCGGCCCCTGCCACATCAACGTTGAAGAGCAAGACCAGGATTGTTGTCGAACCCTTCGTCGCCCTCGGCGGCACGGCGCAGGGAGCCGATTTCGTAAAGGGATTGGCTGATCAGCTGATTGCAAAGCTGATGAGGGTAGAGAACCTTATCGTGTTTGCCCCTGGCCGGTCGGGAACGGAAATCCCCGGCTCGCTTTTCAACCTGCAGGGAAGTGCGACCGTCGAGGGCATGATCCTTCATCTGCATGTCCGCATGATAAATGACGCCGACGGCACGGTTATCTGGGCAAATCAATATGATCGAGACTTGCGCGGTCAGACAATTCTTGATGTTGAGGACGAGATCGCTGCACAGATCGCTATGGAGATTTCGAACAGCCGCAAACTGAACGGCGCAGGCGCCGATCCATAGCTGCCTTACCTTGCAGATACGGCGTCAATGACCAATCCCGAGGCGCGCAGCCCGTTCAGGAACCGCTCCTGGTCCTCCAGCCGTTGCAGGCGGAACGAGACCTCCCGGCGGATATTCGTCATCAAAGCCGGCGCGTGGATATTGAGCCAGTCCTGTTCCTGCATGGCTTCATCCGTCTTTCCGGCTGCTCCGAGAATGGATAGCAGCACAAGGCGATGCATGGGATTATCGTCGAGGTCGGACCTTCGCGACCACTGCTCGGCTTCTYCGATATCTCCTTTCATGAACGCGCACAAAGCCATGCCGACCTCGTAATAACCTCGGGTGCCAACACCCTTGTTGAGGGCGATCGACAGCAACTCGCAGCCCGATTGCCATTTCCCCGACATTGCCAGTCGAAGACCGTATTCGCCTGCAACTTCCACATCGTCAGGGTCTGCAGCATAGGCTGCGGTGCCTGCCTTCAGGGCCTTGTCGATATCTCCGCTGAAAAAGCTCACCAGCATCTGCGCTTGAAGCACGCGGGAGTTGCCTGGCGCGAGCGACGTTGCTCGCTCCACAGCAGCGCTCGCCAGTGCGAGAGGCTGGATCGACGATGATGTGCCGAGCGTGTGGCGGAATCTGAGTTCGTCGAGATAGACCATGGACAGCAGCGCCCAGGACACCGCGTTATCGGGGAAACGCTGGGTCGCCTGTTGCAGGCATTCGCGTGCTGAACTGTGACTTTGCGCAGTCATGGTCTGACGATAGCTGGAATAGGCGAGCGTACAGGCATAGGCACTCCGGTCTCCCGTCTGTGCCGGTCGCGCTATCATATCCGCGTCGGTTTGAAAGATGGCACCATAAGGCTGTGCGATCGCATTGGCGACTTGCCGGGCGACATTGCCTTGAATCGCAAGCTTGTTCTGATCTTGAAGATCCGCATCGAAATTGTTGGCCCAGATGACGGCTCCATCCAGTTGGCGCACCAGCCTGGCAACAGCACGCAGCCTGCTTCCATCGAACTGGACATTGCCCTGGAGCGCGTAGTCGGCCTCGGCGGCGTGCTCACCACGCAGCGGATCGGCGACCACGACGATGTCATCGAACTGGGCAAGTTGTCCGATAATGTCGTCCCTGAGACCAAGCGCAATATCCGAGCCGGCGTCAACGGGGCTGCTTTCGGCAAAAAATTCGACAAGCACCCTTGGCTCAGCTGGGGCCAGCGGCAATACTGCGGTCGGAGCATCACGCAAAGACAATGCGGACGCCAGAGCGAGGAGAAGAAGAGCGAGGACGACGGCCAGCGCAGTTCCGAGACCAGGAAGGGTGACTAACCCCGGACGACGTGTTTCCTGAAACGAGTGATTTTGATCTACGCACTCCGCATTCAGTACATTGTCGGGGATCTCGACGGGCGCCGTCAGGGCTGGCGCACCCCGCGCATATTCGAAATGCGGGACATATCCGCCTTTGGGCACAGTGATGACGACGTCGTCCCTCTGACCCGCGACGAGATAATAACGCTCGAGCGCCTTTCGTATTCGACCGGCCTCAATCCGGACAACCGGATCATTCTGCGGGTCGAACGAGGCTTCCCGGCCAAAAACCACATTTGCTATCGTAAATGCTTTCAGGAAATCCGATCGACCGGCTAGCGTCTCATTGACAACGAATTCCAGGAAATTTCGCCCACGCTTCGGCGCGTGGAATTCCTCGCTTGTGAGAATTCGTTCGACCTGCTGGCAAATCTCGTTAGCCGTCGGCCCAAGACTGCTGAAAGCATTCACACTTGCGCTTCTCATGATCGCCCCTACGACAAAGATGACGCAATTATTTAAGTTTCGTCTAACGCATATTAGCGTACGAGCCTGAGGTTGCAAGACTTGCTTTAGAATTGACGCATATACGTTGACCGGTCCCCGGCCTGCGCTTTCCTCGTGGTTTCAATCGATTGCGCTGCCGCCTCGATGGTCATGGCCAGACGCATGAGTTCTGCCAAATTGCGCGCGCCCATCTTCGCCATCACATTGGCGCGGTGGACCTCCACCGTGCGCGAACTGATACCCAGGTGATAAGCGATCATCTTGTTCTGTAAGCCATCGAGCACGCCGGAGAGGACCTGGTGTTCGCGGTCCGTGAGCTGGCGAAGTCGCGCAGCAACGCTTTCGCAATCGGCCACCGCGCTGCCGTGCCGCCCTTGTGCCATTGCTCCGTTGATGGCTGCGATCAGCGCCTCTTCCCGAACAGGCTTTTCCAGGAAATCGAATGCCCCCGCTTTCATCGCCTGAACGGCCGCAGCAATATCGCCCTGGCCGGTGATGACGATCGCCGGGACGTCCATGCCGAAACGGCGCAGGCGGTGAAGCAATTCGATGCCGTCGACATGTGGCATGCAAAGGTCCGTCACAAGACAACTTCTCCCCGAAAGGGGCAGGCGTTCCAGAAAGGCCTTTGCGCAGCTGTGCGCGCGGACCGCAAAACCTGCCGACACCAGCAAGAACGTCAAGGATCGTCTGAGCGACTCCTCGTCATCGACGAGATGGATCGTAAGGTCGTTCGCCATGGGCTTTTGTCTCCACTAGCGGAAGCGAAAACGAGAGGGTTGAGCCGCTCCCCATTCTGTTGCGCGCGATAATACAGCCGCCATGCGCTTCGATAATGCGCCTGGACAATGCCAGGCCCATACCGAGGCCTCGCGGCTTGCTGGTCACGAAGGGACGAAACAGCGTCTCTTCCATCTCGGCGGCAATCCCGCAACCGTTGTCAGACACTTCGACGACAAGATGAGATGAGTCGTCGCCTCTGCTGCGGATGACGATATAGGGTTGCTCGACACTGTCAGTCGCGTCCAGGGCATTGCGAAGAAGGTTCGTCAGCACCTGCACGATCTGGACGCGGTCGGSGAGGACGATGTCGAGTTCGGCCTCAAGCTGATACTCGATATGGACGTTATTCCGCGGTGACCCGGCGAGTGCGAGCGTCGCCGCCTCATGAATTAACGCGTGCATTGCTTCCAATTTTTTCTCGCAGGCACCGCGTCTCGCGAAATCTCTGATATTCTGGACGACCGTTCCTGCCCATAAGGCTTGCTGCGTAATTTCCGACAGAGCTTCGCGAAGCTCCTCGCCGTGACGGCGGCGATCTTTCATCATAAGCCTCCCGCAACCTTGTGAGTAGGCGGCGATCGAAGATAGCGGCTGGGAAAGTTCATGAGCCAGCGTCGATGTCATTTCCCCAAGCGTAACCACCCTTGCGAGACGGGCCAGCTCCCTCTGAAGCTCCTGAACCTGCTGCAATGTCTCGCGCTCGGCCCGGAAGTCCTCGAAGATCGCCACAGCGAAGGCCCCTTTTTCGCCCTGTTCCCTGATGATGGTCAGGACAGTTGGGAACTGAACGCCGTTCTTCGTGATTGCCAGACCGACGCGTACTGCTCCCTGGCTTGCCCAGCGGCCACTGAGTTGAACATCTGGCGTCGAAGACCAGACGAAGTCGATCTGGCGGCCGAGCAACTCGCTTTCTTCGTAGCCGAACAGCGTCACCGCAGCCCTGTTGCAGGCCGAAATTCCGTGGCGGTCAGTTATGAAGAACACTGCATCCGGCATCCGTTCATAAAGTCGCCGGATCCACTCCAACCGTGGCCCGTTTTCTCCCTCGCACAAAGCGCGTGCCATTCGCGATTCCGTGAACGAAGTTCGTCCCGCGAGGTTTGAGACAGCGGGACCGTGTTCAGCAACTTGCGATGCCTCCACCTTGATGGACATGGTGTCTACTCCGCCCTTTGAGAAGTTATTCAGTCCCAGACAGCCTCTCCTTTCCCAACAATGACGCAAGTTTACCACCTTTGGACGGATGTTCGGTGTAGTATCGCGTAGACTCTATTGGTCTCTCCCCGCAGGATTGCCCGGCCGAAGGTCCGGTGCGCCACCGTTTCGGCTCGGCGTCATCTCTATTGATCCGGCTCAATGCTCTGCGCTCATTGTTCCGCTACTCTTCGGAGCCATGGGTACATCGCCATTTGAGGGATCAGGAAGATGAGGAAGTTTGCCCTTGCTATCGCAATTGCGACCGCAGCGTCGGTTGTGACACCTGTCGACGCCCAACAGAACCGCAAGGAATTCCGGCGCATGAACTGGGCCGAAAACCTGCCGGAGCACATCAGAACCTATCACGACAAGCGGTTTTCAATCGTCAGTTTTCGAACTGCAGTTGAAGTCGGTGCAATGCCGAGGCCGGGCAGTGCTGAACATGTCAAGGAAATCCGGACGGCAATCCGTGCCAACCAGTGGCTCGTTCAGCAACTGAAGGCCAAGAAATTGACACCCAACCAGATCGAATGGGTGACACGCGCCCGAAACGGCAATCTGACGTTCTACATCGAATGAGTGGGCACGTAAGGCTCCCAAGAAAAAGCCTGCGCTATCGAGAATCCATCGAAAGGCAGGACATAGCGGAGGTCTTCGCGGCATCCGCGCGCTGGCAGGAAAACCCACGCCGGCCGAGTGACTGGCATGCCGAAACCATGGCCTCTTGTCCGGTCGACACTCGTGCATCGTCGGGGGAGGGATCGGTGATGTGGCGGTTGGTCATGGAAGCTCCGTTCGAAGAGGATATAGAACTCGCCGTCATCGACGACGAAGGTGTCCACGCCTTGGTATTCCCCTGCCAGCGTCTGCCTGGCGGATGGGCCAATGCGCTCACCGGCGAGACGCTGGACGTTCACCCGACCCATTGGCGTGCATGGCAGATGCAGCGATGCGACGCGTCCGATCTTCAGTGAAAGGAACTGCATCCTCAATAGGCCGGACGGTTCGGAAATTACAAATGCTGCACTGCACCTTGTCTGCAATCAATGACATCAGCGGGTCAGCCCAAATAGGCTGCCAACCAGGCTGAATGTGTTTAGAGCGGCGGCGCGGCCGCT
>NZ_JBFUBG010000155.1:0-7766 GCF_056405875.1 Rhizobium sp. P1_E6
CGTGTCGGCAATGCACGCACGTTGCGACCGTTGATGTCGAAAGGCGTTGCCGTCAGCATTCCACCATTCGCCTCGAAGCCCATAACCAGATCCTTGCCGGCGGCAACCGCCTCTTCCATGCCGGCAATGACGAAAGGGGAACCAACACGGGTGCGGACGACGCTGAAAGGCCCGGCTGTCTCGATGCCGGAATTGGAGGTGACCGGCGTGACGACAGTCCCGGCGCCTAGGAAGTTGGCCGCAATCAGCCCGAGAAGATCGCCGCGCAACGGCATTCCGGTCTCGTCGGCAACCAACGGACGGTCGCCATCGCCATCGGTGGAAACAATCGCGTCAAGGCCATGCGCTGAGACCCAGCTCTTCAGAAGGGCGATCGTCTCTTCGGAAACGGCTTCGGTGTCTACGGGGATGAAGGTTTCGGACCGACCAAGGGCGATGACCTCTGCACCGTAATAAGCAAGGATGTCGACCATCAGATCTCGGGCGACGGTGCTGTGCTGATAGACACCGATCTTCATCCCTGCGAGCGCAACTTCAGGCAAGAGGGCCGTATTGCGCTCGAAGAAGAATTGCAGGCACGGCGCAGAGTGATCCTCTGAGACTGCGCGTGCACTGACGACAGTCTCGCCGGAGGCTTCGATGTCGGCGGCAAAATGGGTAATGGCGGCTTCGTCTGCTTTGTCGATTTCGCCGTCGTGGCGATAGAATTTGATGCCGTTGCGGTCCGCCGGAATATGCGAACCCGTTATCATCAGGCACGCGGCCTTTCTCTCAAGGCCATAAAGGGCAAGGGCCGGCGTCGGAACGGCGCCGCAGTCGAGAATTTTGAACCCGAGGCTTGCCAGTGCGCCAGCGCAATTGCCCGCGATCTCCGGGCTGGAGTCGCGGTAGTCACGCCCGATCAGGATGACATCGCCCTGTTCTGCTTTCTTGCTCTGCAGCAAATATTTGCCGAAAGCCGCGGCATATAGCGCCGATGGGCGTCCTTTCAGATCCGCCGACAGACCGCGAAGGCCGCTTGTCCCAAACTTCATGCGAAAACACCCTCGCGCTCTGAACAACCGTTTCTACTGTGCTGATTTGCTTGGGTAAACAGCAAAATTAGGACATAGTTAAACCGGCGGGCGGCATAAGCGAAGTATTGCCATCATTTAAGCATCGTTACCAGAGTTTTTGCTAATATGAATAAATTTCCGATTTATGACAGTTGTTCGTCTTTGCGAGATGGAAATATCCGTCGCAACGTTGCGTATTGCAGGTATAGACATTTTTGTTAGAACGGCTGTCCTACATCAACTGCGTTGATCCCGGAGGTTTGCGTCGTGAACGAGACGTCGGTCACTCTAGAAGAGAGCTGGAAGGCTGCGCTCGAAGGCGAGTTTGCAAGTCCTTACATGCAGCAGCTCAAGACCTTCCTGCTGGAGCAAAAGGAACTCGGCCGGCGGATTTTCCCCAAAGGCAGCGAATATTTCCGCGCGCTCGACCTGACCCCGCTTGAAAAGCTCAAGGTCGTGATCCTCGGACAGGATCCCTATCACGGCKCAGGGCAGGCGCATGGGCTATGTTTCAGTGTGCGGCCGGGCGTGCGCATTCCACCCTCGCTTGTCAACATCTACAAGGAAATGGAGACGGATCTCGGCATTCCCCCGGCACGGCACGGCTTTCTGGAACATTGGGCTCAGCAGGGCGTACTGCTGCTCAACAGCGTGCTGACCGTGGAGGAGGCCCAGGCCGCCTCGCATCAGGGCAAGGGCTGGGAACGGTTTACCGATGCCGTTATCCGCAAGGTGAACGATGAGTGCGAAGCTGCCGTTTTCATGCTCTGGGGTTCCTATGCTCAAAAGAAGGCGGCTTTTGTCGACTCAAGGCGGCATCTGGTGCTGAAGGCGCCGCATCCGTCTCCGCTCTCGGCCCATAACGGTTTCTTTGGATCCCGGCATTTCTCCAAGGCGAATGCATTCCTGCAGTCGCACGGTCGCGAGCCGATCGACTGGCAGCTTCCCGCCAATCCTTGAACGCTTTTGCATTGTTGTTCACAAATTGGAGACAATGCGTGTCGGCTTGCCGGGCTATGAGAAACGGCGGGAAGCGCTCATCTATGACCCATCGAAAGCCCGCCGAATGCGGGCAGAAAGGGGTCTCAAATGCTCGATCAAATCAAGGGTCTGCACCACGTCACATCGATGGCGGAGGACGCCCGCACCAACAACCAGTTCTTCACCAATGCGCTCGGACTGCGCCGCGTCAAGAAGACTGTCAATTTCGACGCTCCCGACGTCTATCACCTCTACTACGGTGACGAGACCGGTTCGCCGGGTACGGTCATGACCTACTTCCCGTTCCCGAAGATGGCACAAGGCCGCCCGGGTACCGGTGAAGTCGGCACCACGGTCTACTCGGTCCCGCAGGGCTCGCTCGGTTTCTGGAGCGATCGGCTGACCAAGCTCAACGTCGGCGGTCTGAAAGCCGAGGAAATCTTCGGTGAAAAGCGCCTGAATTTTGCCGGTCCGGACGGAGACGGCTTCGCGCTCGTCGAGGTCAGGGACGATGCCCGCGCTCCCTGGACACATGGCGGTATCAGCGAAGATCAGGCTATCAGAGGCTTCCACTCGGTCGCCATGCGGCTGAAGGATGATGGCGCTACTGCCGAACTTTTGAAGTTCATGGGCTACGAGGTTCAGGAAGAACAGGACGGTGTCAAACGGCTCGTCATCCCCGGCGGCAACGGGGCGCATCTCGTCGACCTCGAAACCATGCCCAGCATCGCTCGTGCACTCCCAGGCGCCGGCTCCGTTCACCATGTCGCCTTCGCCGTTGAAAACCGCGAAAAGCAGCTTGAGGTGCGCAAGGCGCTGATGGACACCGGCTATCAGGTCACCCCGGTCATCGATCGCGATTACTTCTGGGCGATTTATTTCCGTACGCCTGGCGGCGTGTTGTTCGAAATCGCAACCAACGAGCCAGGTTTCGACCGCGACGAAGATACTGCTCATCTCGGCGAGGCATTGAAGCTGCCGCAGCAGCACGCTCATTTGCGCGCCCTTATCGAGCAGCATTTGCAGCCGCTCGAAGCCTAAGCGGAGATAGAACAATGATTGACAAAGGTTATGTGCACCGGCTGCATGCCGGTGCATCCGGAAAGCCCATCCTCTTCGTGCTTCACGGAACAGGCGGCGACGAGAACCAGTTCTTCGACTTCGGCAGGCGATTGCTGCCGGAAGCAACGATCGTTTCGCCACGCGGCGATGTCTCCGAGTACGGTGCAGCCCGTTTTTTCAAGCGCACGGGGGAAGGCGTCTATGATATGGTCGACCTTGAACGGGCGACCGAAAAAATGGCGGGTTACGTCCGGGATCTGGCGGCTTCCCACGGTGCATCCAAAATTCTTGGGCTGGGATTTTCGAATGGCGCCAATATTCTGGCAAACGTGCTCGTCGAAAAAGGTGTGTTCGATGCAGCAGCACTGCTTCATCCGCTCATCCCTTTCCGACCGCGCGCCAATCCCGATCTTCGCGGGCGAAGAATACTGATCACGGCCGGTCAGCGAGATCCGATCTCACCGGTCGCGCTGACGGAAGCGCTAGACGGCTATTTTGCCGAGCAGAAGGCTGACGTACGGACGGAGTGGCATTCCGGTGGCCACGATATCCGGCCTAATGAAATTGAGGCCATTCAGTCCTTCTTTGCGGAATACGCCTGACAAAAAATTATGCGGCGAATTTCGCCGCATAATGCATTTCAGATTTTGGTCGAAAGCGTTCTTACGCTTCGTGGTAATAGGCCGAGTAGCGGTTGTAATAGTACTCGCCGGAACCATAAGAGCGATAGAGCTTCAGCTTTTCGGTGTCGACCTTGTTCAGGACAACGCCGATGCACTTTTGCATAAGCTCGGGTTGAACTGCGAAGGTGGTGCGAACGACGCGCCGCGACGTGCGGCCCCACTCGATAACGGCGAGCGATGCATCCAGCATCGGACTGACCGCGCGGGCATCGACGACCGGGCCGAGCGGCGGCAGGTCCAGAACGATGTAGTCGAAGTGCGCCTTCAGCTCTTCCAGCAGATTGACCATGATGGAGGAAGAAAGCAGATCGGAGGAGTGCGGCACGCGGCGCTTGACGACTGCCGGCAGGAAGGCGAGCCTTGTCTTGCTGTCAAGCAGCAGCAGATCCTTGAGCGGCTTGCCTTCCAGCAACGCTTCCAGAATGCCTTGTTCCGCATGGCGGCCGATAGCGCGCGTCGCGCCTGGATTGCGAAGGTCGGCATCGATCAGCAAGGTCCGCGCGCCCTGCATGGCAAGAAGCTGGGCAAGGTTGATGGCGACAGTCGACTTTCCTTCACCGGGAAGGCAGGAGACAACGCCGATGACCTTGCAGCGCGAGCTCGGATTTTCCATGTCGACGGCGATCTTGGCGCTACGCATCGTTTCAGCGAAGGCTGACAGTGGATGGTTGACCACGTAATTGGTAATGCCGTTGCCGTTTTGCAGCCCGCGCGCCGATTCAGGCTCGTTGGTGCTGCTGGTTGCTTCCTTCGCGTCGACGGCCGGTACATGGCCAATATATTCGAGCGACAAAACATCCCGGACCTGCTCGCCCGTGCGGAAGAAGCGGTCACGGAATTCGCGGAAGGCGCCGATCCCGCCGCCGAAGGCTGCGCCGAGCGCCATGGCCAGAGCGAGGATCAATGGCTTCTTCGGCGCGCTCGGAGTCGTCGGTACCTGTGCTCTGGTGATGATACGCGCGTCGGTGATCGGGAATGACTGTTGCTGTGTCGCTTCCTGGAAGCGGGCGAGGAAGGTCTGGTAGAGGTTGCGATAGGTATCTGCAGTGCGCTCGAGCTCGCGAAGCTGAACCTGAGTTTCACCGGCCGCGGTCGTTACGCCGGTTGCCTGGGAAACGCTCGCCTGCAGTGACTTCTCGCGGCTTTCCGCCACCTGGAGCTCGCTCTGGTAGCTTTCAGCGATACGGTTCAGTTCCTCGAACATCAGTCGCTGGTACTCAGCCATTTCGCTGCGAAGGCGAACGGCCTGCACGTGATCCGGTCCGAGACGAGCAGATATTTCGGCCTCAAGCTTCGAGGCTTCCAGATACTTCTTGCGCAAGTCGTTAGAGATCGAGTTGTCGAGAACGTCGGTCACGATTGCATCAGTGCGCTTGCTGTCGATGATCGACTTGACGCGTTCGTATTTTGCCCGCGCTCTTGCTGTATCGGCCTGCGCGCCGATCAACTGCGTCGTCAACTCAGAGAGCTGCTGGTCGCTGAGGAGCTGAAACTGGCCCCCGGCAGCGACAAGGCCGTTGGCAGTGCGGAACTTCTGGACCGCGAGGTCCGACTCGAGTGCCTTCTGTTTGAGTTCGTCGATACGTTCCTGCAACCAGTCGCTTGCCCGGCGGGTGGCGTCATATTTCGAGTTCAGCTTGTCAACGAGGTAAGCTTCCGCGATTGCGGTCGCGACGCTCGATGCGAGTTCCGGGGAGGTCGAGGTGTAGCTGATCGACAACGCGTAGGAACGGCCAATGCGCTCGACGTCCATTTCGGTAACGATCTTGTCGGCCGCGTTGTGGCGCTTTGTATCAGCGTCGTCGGCTGCTACATCGTCACTGGCGAACCAGGTACGGAAATTCAATAGCGAGCGAAGCATGCTGATCGGCGAGCGAGCGGGCGAAGTGAACTCGGGATTATCAAGCAGCTTCAGCTTATCAACGACCGTCAGACTGATAGAGTCGGATTTAAAGAGCTCGACTTCACTGAGCACAGAGGCATCGTCCTCTATCGGAATGCCGACGTTGGACGACATCTGATTGACGATTTCGCTGTTACCGCGGTCGATAAGAACGCTGGTCAAAGCGGTGTAGCGCGGTACAGCCGTCAGGATATAGACGAGGCCCAGGATTGCGAAGATAACAATGCAGATCGCGACTACACGCCACTGACGGCGTACAACTGCAATCAGTCTTTCAACATCGATGGTATCGCCGGCTCCGGCGTTTTCCCAATCTTCATCGGCATGCGCCGAGACCTTATCTGGCGATAGCAATCCGGGCCTCCGTTAGTTAACAAGCTCAAGTGAATATACGATCGAACACATTAAAAGCGCCCATCTCCAGGCAACGCAATTGTCTGAAGCAACAGCACTCGCGATGAAACATGACTACTCTTCATCAAGTGCCAGTCTGAAGACTAACTTCTTCCTGTTTAAGAAATCGAGAATAAGCGCCGACGTACTTTTGCGCTTCGTGATCCCAATTGAAGTCAGCTTCCGCCAATGCTTTTGCGCGCTGGCCGGCTTCTGCCCTGGCATTGTCATCGGTTATTAGCGTCAAACAAGCTTTTGCAAGCGCTTCCGGTGTCGGTGCGTCAGCGTAACGCCCTGCCGATTTAAGCAAACGTTTTGTTTCGCGCAAATCATAGGAAACGGAAGGTATTCCAAGCGCGGAATATTCGAAAACCTTGTTCATGCTTATCTTGTCGTTGTATTCATTTACTGGATCCGGAATGATACCTATGTCAAAGGTACTTAACGCGGCAAGTAGCTGCTCTCCGCGCAGATATCCAGTGAAAGTTACAAAGTCTTCTATCTCTAGTTCTGCAGCAAGATTTCTAACCGTCTCAAGTGCCGGGCCATCTCCCACGACGACTGCTTTTATATCGGTGATTGCGTGCACCTTTACGAGCTGATGAACGCAGCGGATCAGGTGGTCGACACCGTCCTGATCGGCGATAATTCCGACATAGCCCAGAACTACCCGCGCGCCGGCACGAAGTTCCAGATTCGGCGCAACACGGCGAATTCGCGATTTATCCGGGATGCTGTAAACGGATACAACATCTTCGCCCTTCTTTCCTCCTCGCGACATTGCCAATTCGCGGTGCGTCTCATTGGACGAGATCACGAGGTCCGCCGTGAGGAAAGTCAGTCGTTCGGCAAGTCTCAGCAGATGATAGAAGAAGCCGCGCTTCGCGTATTTTGCAACAAAGAGCTCCGGGCTTACATCGTGGTGGTCAAAAACAAAGCTTTTGCCCAATAGCTTGAAGGGGAGCGCAACCAGAAAAATCAGATCCGGAGGATTGCAGGCCTGAATGACATCGAATCCTCTTCTCCGAAGCACTTTGAAAAGCAGAGTGAATTCGTAGAACAGTGCGACACTATATTCGGCAATAAAGGCAAGTTTTCCGCGAGCCTCGAGCGGGAGCGGATGACGAAAGATCTCAATATCGTCAATGATCTCGAACTTCTCGGGATACTGTTCTGTTTTCGGGCATATCACGGAAACCTGCCAGCCTGCATCCCGCAACGCGCATGCCTCTTGCCATACTCGTCGATCGAACGGGACTGGAAGATTTTCAACGATAATCACGCAGGAAGGCATATCTGGTCCTATGATTCGAATTGAATTAGGGCTGATCTGAAGCCGCAGTACTTGGCCCCAATGGCCGCCCCTCACGTCAGGGCAAAGCCTAGCGATGTGTGAGGGTACTCGATGCAGCGTGTCGTTTCACCAATTGACTTGCGTATCCGTCTGTTAACAACGCCTAACGTCAACAATTAAATCAAGGGCTTCCAACCTATCGCACAAACTTTGTTGCAAAGGCTCTTCACACCTAATCAAGCATGACGTTATCGTATTCTTCGCTGCAGTGCAAAAAAAATGCCATCGAAGTGAGGCTTTTTTTGGGGTGCGCGGTTAATGTGCCGACGGAGTGCGGACCTCAGTGCCGTCCCTTGGGGTTGGCTGACAGCTGAGAAAATTGGAACGGTGAGAAG
>NZ_JBFUBG010000156.1:0-7553 GCF_056405875.1 Rhizobium sp. P1_E6
AGCGTGATGTCCGCTCCGACCGTGCCCGCAACTTTCTTCCTGTCCGGGGACCACAGGGGATGGAAGAAGCTAACGATGAGCTTTCCGGTGATGGCGTCGGTGTAGGGCGCAGTCTGCGTGATGTCGCTGGAGGCAGGCCGCAGCTTGGGATCCGTCGTCCAGCTCTGCCATGACTCATACAGGCCCGGAAAGAAGAAGTCCCAGAAGTTCGCATCGTTGTGGCCGGGATAGAGGCGGTCAAACGTCTGCGCCTGATCGGTGTAGGGAGCAGTCCTGAAGATCGGCCTCTCCTTCGGACCGATGTAGTACATCTGCAGCTTCGCGGATCCGGTTTTTAGCAAACTCGGGGCTACGAGGTTCAGTACCGCACTGGTGTTGATGTCCGCCTGCACGTCAGCGCGGGGCATGTTGTCGGGTCCGAGCAGATAGCCCCACGCGCTAACGACCGACGAGGTTCCTGGCGCATTCTGCGCCCATCGCCCCCCGACATTGTACGTTACCTCTACGCTGCCTGGCGAGCTTTTTGAAACTGAGCTACCGACATCAGCACCGGTTGCGGGATCGTCGATCTGAGCCTGCATGACGCCTGCGAGCGTGGACACGTCGCTGTGAACTTGACCGAGCAGGAGCGAGACTTGGGCAGCGGTGGAGCTCGCGTATGTCTGCAGGTAGTCTTGGCTGGCATTCTCAAGGCCATGCCCGACCTCGACGGTTGCGTTGCGCGATAGTCGTTGGACATTCCATAGGGCGAGACCGCCGCTGACCAGCAGGTCGAACAGCACCGCGCCACCAACCAAAAGGATGAACTTGGCTCGGAACGAGTCCCATCGAACAAAGGATCTGGCAGAGGTGTCATCCATTAGAACGGCTTCCGTCCCGAGGCTGCCCAGATGGGCCATCCGGCATATCCCTTGGGGTGAAGGGCAGCGGCTATATGGTCTCGGAAACCCTGACGGAATTTTCTGATGAACTCAGGAGTATCTCCACGACGCACCGCCATTTCCCCAGCATAGACATTCTCCCAAGCCTCGATCATGTCGGCAAAGTCTTGCGGGTCGCCATCGAGATTGGTCACCATGAAGCTCTCGACTTGGATTTGCTCGAAACCCGCATCCGTCAGGAAGCGTCTGCTCTTCGGGCCCATCTCGACGTCCATATCGAAGTGGCTGAAAAGCCTGGCGACTTCGTTGTAGGTCCATTGGATGGACTGCGAATGTGGCTCGCCGAGGCAGTGTGAATTTTTCTCATTGGTGATGTAGACCCGGCCCCCCGGCTTGCAGATGCGATGAAGCTCCCGCAGCAGCAGGTCGGGCCTGTCGAAAATCTGGAGCGAGTGGCGGCAGGTAACAAAATCGAACAGGTTGTCTCCGAGAAGCATCTGCGAGGCGTCACCATAGGTGTATTCGATGCCCGAAAGTCCGAATTCGGCTGCTACACGGCGTGCGTATTCCAGGCTTCGTTTCGAGTGGTCCAATGCCACCAGACGGGCAGGGCTGAATTCCTTGTGTATAAGAGTGGCAAAATCGCCGATGCCGCAACAGATATCGGCGACAACTGCGCCGCTCCGCAGGCCGTGACGAGGTAGCATCTGACGTTCGTGCCTCCACGTCATCTTCGTCTGTGTCCGCAGAATAGGTATGAAGCTCTCGTCCTCGACGAACGTTTGGCCGGGATAGAATGCGGAGTCGTAGACCTGGACCGTGATGTTCGGCTCTCTCTCCGCCAATTCACGGAACAGCGTGGCCGACCAGGATATCACGCTGGATGTCACGACCACGACGCTGAAGTCAGCTCTGTGTGAGCATACGGATGAGAGGACCTCTCCCAAGGCATGGAATGCGGTTTGGTTGATGTTGGTCAGTCTCTTGACGTTCAGGTACGCGACGCCTTTGCATGCGTCGAGGCCATGCCTCACCTGACCGAGGATCTCGCGAATGTCGATTGGGGATCGCGGCCTCAGTTTCCCAACGAGAGCGATCTCCTGGTTTGTTGGGTCGAATTGCAGCATGAACTTGCCGAGATTCGCGTTCAATGGAACTCCCCGCGCCATTTCAACGACGATGCGATTGCAATCCGACCGGACGGCGCAGCGTGCGCTGACAGTTCAACGTGGAACAGCTTTGCGAGGCGAACTAAGCGCAACTCATCATCGGTGATCGCGCTAGCGGCGCTCGGTCGAAGCTTTTCTGCCGATGCTTCCCTGATGAGCCGAACGATGTTCTGGCAATCGTCTTCACGACACTGGTAGCCTACGCTTATGCGCAAATCTTCGACGTCCTTGTGAACTTCGAATTTGACGGTTCCTTCTCCGGAGGACGTCTTGAAGGCCAGTTCCACCAGCTCGTTGACGATCAGCGACAGGAAATTGGAGTACCGTGCTGCATCCTCGTGCATTTGGCCCGCAACCTGGGCAAGGTATTCGACGACGCGGTCGCAGAGTGCCCATTCCGCCATCAGGAGACCCGAGTCCAATTCCAATGCCGCCATCGGCTTCAATTTACAGCCCTCAAGGTCGCGCATGGTTAGGTGACTCGGTGCGATTGTACGTCGCGCTATGCCGCCGATCCGGCGTAGACAGGAACTTCTTCAAGGAGTTGACCGAAAGGGGAGCGCTGATGAGAAACCCCTGGATCCGATCGCATCCGATTTCCGTCAGCCATTGCGCCTGCGCTTGGGTCTCGACACCTTCTGCTGTCACCTGCATGTCGAGGTCATGCGCAAGCACGGTGATGGCACGTACGATGGCCTGGCTTTTCGGATTGGTCTCGATATCCGCGACGAAGTACTTGTCGATCTTGATGGTGTCGAAGGGGAAATTCTTCAGATAACTCAGCGAGGAGTACTGGGTCCCGAAGTCGTCGAGGGAAATCCGGATGCCCAGGATGCTGAGCGTGTTGAGCGTGTCCAGATTGTTCACGGTGCGCTCGAGGAGGACGCTTTCGGTAATCTCCAGTTCCAGTCGCTCGGCCGGAAGTCCGATTTCGTCCAGTGTCTGCGAAATTCGGTCCGTAAGTCCGTCCCACAGGAATTCGGCCGGAGACACGTTGACCGCCAGAGTGAAATCTTCCGGCCAGTCGAGCGCTTGTCGACACGCCTGTTGCAAGGTCCAGGAGCCGATCTCCGGCATCAGCCCGTCACGTTCAGCCATCGGGATGAAAACGGAAGGTGGTATGTGGCCGAGCAAGGGATGCTTCCAGCGTAGGAGTGCCTCGAATCCTACGACGCAAGAGCTTTCCACGATGGGCTGATATTCGACGGAGAATTGCTGTTTTTCCAAGGCTATGCGAAGACTTCGGCGCAGCAATTCCCGCTGCTCGATGATGTGAAGCATTTTCGCCTCGAACGTGCTCGCTCGTCCCCTGCCTTCCGTCTTTGCAGCATAAAGCGCAACATCGGATGCCTTCATTAACGTCTCCGGATCCCGGCCATCGACAGGTGCCACCGATATCCCCACGCTCAAGCCGACGAACACAGCGATGCCATCGAGCGTAAAGGGATCTTTGAACGCGCGGACCAGGCGCTCGCCGAGCTCCCGACTTCGTGCCGGATGTCCATGTCCAAGCGAAATCACTGCAAATTCGTCACCCGCAAGCCGATATGCGCGATCCTCGCTGCCGAGGCAGCTCACAATGCGGTTGGCTGCGAGCTGGAGAAGCTTGTCTCCGGCCGGGTGGCCGAGGGTGTCGTTCACGGGCTTGAAGTCGTCGAGGTCCAACTGCATTAGGGAGACCACGTCGGGGCCGCCGTCGATTCCCCGCAACCCATCGCTGAGGTCGCTGCTGAACTGTCGACGGTTCGGTAATCCTGTCAACGCATCGTGATGGGCCTGGTGCAGGAGGGTGTTGCGCTCGTCGTGATCCGGTCGATAGGACTGCACCACGGCCAGGAAGTTTCCAGCCGCAAATATCGTGAGGTGCCCAGATTCCCCGGCGAAGAGGACAGGCGACAGGCGGAGGGGAACTGGGTCCCCTGACTGCGCGTACCGGGCCACCACGGACATATCCAAATTAGGATACATTTCCGGAAGGGATGCGTTCGGACCGAGATTAGCAGCCGCTTCAATATTTGAAGGGCAGGCAACGAGATTGAACTGGCTATCGAAGAGGAAGAGCCTGTCGAATTTACCCTCCGTCGCGGCGGCGGGAGCTGAAGGTCCCTGCCAGCTTGATCGGGGCTTTGTCATGCTTCCTGGCCTCTATTGCTTCCTACAAGCTGAACCGACACTCTAAGGCACTTTAAGAGTGTATATTAGTAGCAGCTGTTTGAAATAATAGAAACAAGCATAGTGTCGGAGCTTTACCTCCTCCACGCCGATCGCACCCGCCACCAAAGCGGGGCGAGTGGACGGGCCAATGCCACTGATTGACAACGAACCCAGCACGCTGGCGAGAGCCTCACGTCTTGCTTTGCAGCATGAGGATCAGCCGGGGATACGATACAAGCTCGACCCGACCGCCGAGCAGGCGAGTCTCATGTGAACTCCTTGCAATTTTTTCGATGCAAGGAAAAGGTATACGTTCTATATCAACGCTAAAATACGCACTAACTGTAAAGCTGATATCGTGGAGTATATCTATGCCCGAAACCCGCAAAGGTCCGGTTTCCCATATTTCAGTAGTAAGACAGTCGAACAAGAAGGTCATGGAGGAAGCCTTGATCGACGCCAGGCGGGCGCGGCCGATCCTCGAGCAGATTGGCAACAAATGGTCGGTGTTGATCCTTAGCGTTCTTTGCACTCGACCATCGCGATTTAATGAAATCATGCGCCGCTTGGATGGGATAACCCACAAGGCGTTGGCAGATGCGCTCAAACGGCTTGAGCGAAATGGGCTGGTTGAGCGCCATGTGTTGCCGACGGCACCCGTTGGCGTCGAGTATTCCATCACGCCGATGGCGGAATCCCTGCGTCAGCCGTTTGCTGCGCTATACGAATGGGCGATCACCAACGGGCCGGAGATGGAGCGCGCTCAGGCGGAATACGACAGTGACCGCGCTTGAATGTGCGGCTGAATATGTCTTGCTGTCGCAGACACGTCATCGATTCTTGTCACGCGGATCGCCAGGTCAATTGCGGTCCGGGTAGAATTGGAACAGAGTAAGAACAAAGCTGGTAAACCTGCCATTTTTGGTTTACCGCATTAAATACTGCAAAGGTGAGGGCGAGATGAGTCGGCTGAAACTACTGAGAGACCAACGTCAGCTAGCACAATCAAAATTCGAGGGGCTACCGGAGGACCATCCGCTTCGCTCGCGCTACCTCGAGTGGCTACGCGCGCTCGATGAGCAGATCGAAGCTCTGACCTGAATCGCGCATTCGAAACATCCGGAGATCAATGATGTCGCTGTCGGAGAAATTTATCGTCGTCCCGTTCAAGCGCAACCGGGCGGGCTTGGTGCCAGGAGACATGCGACAGGCCTCGAATGGGACGTCTGCGGAGAAAATAGCTTTAGCGATGTCGGCCAGGTCTATTGGCGTAGGAGCCTATTCAGTGATGGTCGACAGCGAAACGGGCGATATGAGTTCGCCAAGACTGCTTGCTGGTTTCGGTGAAGTCGGTGATCTGACGCAGGATTGAGCCGACGCGGTCGGACGTCCGTCCCTTATTGATCATGGTCGCCGGGCTAGCGTCGTTTCGCTTATCGCACGGCGGCTACCACAGTACCTGAACGGCGACGACGACGAGAAAACCAATCCCCACCGCGAGAGCAATCCGCAAAACAGTGCGATTGGCCTCGGCGAGTACTTCTGGCTTAGGGTCTCGCTTGGCATTGAATTTGTGGTGACGTTTATGTGGCGCTCCCGCCTGGGACGATTTGTTTCCTGCTGCCATGGCTGTTTCGCTCGAGGTGGTAGATTTTCTGGAGCGCCAATCTAGCATGAAAGATGCGTGGTGCTTAGTGCTGCGATACCTTCTCGCTGGTGTCGCTTGTCTCAGCCGGTCTTGGCCTTGGCATCGGCTTCGTGCCGGAACGGACACAGGATCTGCCTAACCGCGGTTTCGAGTTGAAGAAGGTGCGAGGCGTCGATTTCAAGATCGAACTCGGTGTCGCCTGGAACAGGGAGGACCCGACCCCCTCGCGATGACATCATCGATATTGCCCGGTCGCTGGTGTGGCCGGACAGGTGAAGCGATGGCCGGTCGCCCGTGAACGTTTGCGAGACCGGAATCAATGTAGTGGAGATTAGTTGGACTCTATTTCCTCACGCGGCATGTGTAACGCTCCGCAGGAGCGGGACTAGCATCGACAGGAGCTCATCGTTTCCGCATGCAAACCGCAATTTCTCGGAAAGGCCGGTACGGCTCCAGTCAATGGTATGAGAAAGACCGAGGCTCTCGAGGATTGGCAGGGCCGCCATCACGTCCCAAGTCGAGTCCCCAAGCGAGATGTAGCCGTCGGTTTCCCCCATCGCAACCTCGACCAGCGACAGCGTCGCTGATCCGCATAAGCGGAAGTTGATCTGCAACTCGTCTGAAAGGAAGCGCACCACCTCGATGCGGTCTGACGTCGGGATGGAGGGGTGGAAACTGAAACCGACCGATGCTGCCGACATGTCCAGGGCTGGCAACGGCTTGACAGGTTTGCCGTTCAACCGTGCCCCGACCGATCGCCCCCCGACCAACATCAGCTGACGGATCGGGGCATAAATCACCCCAAACGTAGGGCTCCGGTTTTCGAACAGGCCAATGGAGATCGCCCAGTTCTGGCCGCCTCGAACGAAGTTGAATGTGCCATCGATCGGATCGATGACCCAAATACGGCCAGATGTACCTGGAATTTCACCACCTTCTTCGCCGAAAACTCCGTCATCGGGGAAGGCTTCCCGCAGTCTGGCGACCAGGAATTCCTCGACCTGCCTGTCGGCCTTTGTCACCAGATCGAGGTGCCCCTTCCTTTCGACCGGCAGGCTAGCCAGCGACCGGAAATGGGCCAAGGCCAGTTCCCCAGCTTCCCTTGCGATGTCTTCAACGATAGCCTCGGCTGGACGATCAGACGAGGCATAGCCATGCGTATCAACCACGCGCTTCATCCCTAAGCCTTGTGACCTGCGCCACGTCGTCGCCGAGGAGCTGGTCCAATTGGCCTTCACGAACCCATTGGATGATCTGCGCCTCGATATCGACGCCATACTGCATCAGTTTTTCATGATATCCCGCCGGCAAATAGGTGAACGCGGCGAAGCCTTCTTCGTGAAGCTGGTGCGCCTCGCCGCTGGCGAAGTGATAGACCTCGATATTCATGGCATCGAGATTGGCCTGCCGGGCGATCGCAGCCGGGTCGATCAGACGGGAGTGCATCAGACCGACCGTCGGCACGTCGGGAATGACCTCCTTCACGGCCTTCAGCTGGACGTAGTCGAACGAAGAAAACTGCAAGAGGTCGGCGCAACCCAGTTCATCGATCAGGGCCCGCAGTTTCGCGAAAAGGACATCGTTGCGGTCGTAGATCTTGAGCTCGAGCTGATAGATGATGCCGAGTTCACGGGCGAGTTGCAGGGCATCGCGGAGCCGCGGGACCCGCTCTCCGGTAAATTCGTGGCCGAACCAGCTGCC
>NZ_JBFUBG010000157.1:0-7539 GCF_056405875.1 Rhizobium sp. P1_E6
GTTCTGCTGATGTTTGGCCGTTCATGGCCGCATCCGGTCAATCTGGAAGAATCCACTGATCCTGGCAGATAATAAACGGTATCGTGCTGATCAATGCGACAGCCTGGCAAAAGGCGTTGGCTCGTGAAGCGGTCATTCGACCCATCGCCTTCATAAAGAACCTGACCGCCCCGGAGAAATTTGTCGCGTGCAGGGCGTTGGGGCTCAAGCCGACAAGGTTCTATCAACTGCTCGCCCAGTTCGACGAAAACCGGTGACCAGCTCATTGCTGGATGAAACGCCCGGCCCGAAAAAGGGAAAGCGGCTCCTGTCATCGGAACAGGAAGATGCCGTCACCTGCGCCATCCAGGAGATCTATTGCCGTCGTGAGCGGCCGACGATCACCGCCGTTCATGATCATGTCCGGGTCATTTGCCGTCAGCGAAACATAACTGCCCCCTCCTGGAAGGCCGTGAAGGTTCGCATTGATAGCTCCGACCAGAGGAAGCTGGCCAAAGCCCGAGAGGGTGCTGGCGTCGCCCGTCAGCAATACATACCCGTCATCGATGAGTATTCCGTCGAACACGCGCTGGAGGTGGTGCAAATCGATCATACGCTGGTCGATCTCTTCGTCGTCGATGCTGTAAACCGCCAGCCACTGCAACGCGTCCTTGGCTGACTTTGGCGATCGATGTTGCCAGCCGCATGGTGGCCGGCTTCTACCTGAGCCTTGAGCACCCATCATCGACATCTGTCGCCTTGGCCATCCGGCACATGGTTTTGCCGAAGGCTTCGTGGCTCGCGGAGCGAAACGTGGCCGGCAACTGGCCCGTCCATGGTTTGCCCACCGCCATTCATCCCGACAATGCTCGGGAGTTTCGAGGAAAAGCACTCGCTTGGGGAGCGGCTGAGCACGGCATAAATCTCATCCATCGACCGGTCGCCCGTCCAAATTACGGCGGCCACATCGAGCGGCTTATCGGCACGATGATGGGCGCCGTTCACTTTCTGCCCGGCTCAACCTCGAGTGATATAGGCTCCCGTGGCGACTACGATCCGCAAAAGCATGCAGTTATGACCTTTGACGAGCTGGGGCGGTGGCTCACCCTTGAGATCGTCGGCCGCTATCACGCCGATATCCACCGTGCGCTGAAGATTCCCGAATGAGGCCAAACCGATGTGCTTCATCCAGCAGGTGGCGAACAGAGGAAGGCTGCCATTTGCGCCCGCCGCGCGCCGGCCGCTCACCCATCTGATCCAGTTGGGCGGCAATATCGCGCAGCGACAGGCCAGGATCAGCAATGGCAATCGCCGCAACGAGCTTCATCAGGTGATCTTCCGGGGCGCGCCGTGGCGAGCGCGCCAGGAGTTCGGGTTCGGCCAACTTTTCGCGGACCATTCTATGCACCGCGCGGCGCAGGCGTTCTACCGTCCAGTCATGGCCTTTGCGATTGAGCACCCGGACGACATTGTCCCAGCTATGCTGGGGGCGAAGCTGCCGGACCATCGGTAGCCAGGTCTGGGCGGACGAGATCAGCTCGTCGAGATAGAGTTTGTCTCGCGCCCTCGATACCGCTTTGATCGCTTCTGGTCGCCGTTCTCGAAGTCCGGGATTGCCCGGCAGCTTGCCACGCGCTTTTGCCGCCTTGATGCCAGCTCTGGTTCGTTCGGCGATCAAAGCCCGTTCGAGCTGTGCGACAGCTCCGAGCACCTGAAGAGAAAACATTCCCTGTGGCGTGGACGTGTCGATGGGATCGCGGATGGACCTGAAATGGACGCCGCGTCCTTCCAAGTCCTCAATCACTTGCAACAGATGGCTGACCGAACGGGCTAGTCGATCCAGCCGGACGACGACAAGCACGTCGCCAGTGGCGAGCTCGCCGAGAAGTCTCGTCAGAACTGGTCTGGCCCGTGTTGCACCGGATCCGTGCTCCTGAAAGATCCGGTCACAGCCGGCGGCACGCAATTCGTCCAGCTGCGCGTCGTGGACCTGATCGTCGGTCGAAACACGTGCATAGCCGATAAGCCGTTTGGGTACTGACGATGGATTGGCGACCTGCCGTTTTGCCATGGTTTTTTCACGCGCTTTTCAACTGCCTTGTACAGATAAGGAATGCGTGAGAAAATGACCAGTTGCAAGCGTGTTTTATGGTCCAAATACAGCCCCGCCAGACTCGAATTCCGATGTCGAACGGGCATCCGGAGGCAGCCAGCGTGAAACGCGCTCTGGTGGCCATCCGTGGCGGAAATGCCGGAAACTAAGGTGTTCGGGGGGGAGGGGAGGGGTGAGAAGCGTTGACTGAGGCAGGGATTGCAGAGAAGTTCGTGCTCCCTCGAGAGGAGAGAGCCGCTTGCCACGGCTCGTGTATCCACCGCTATTCCGCCGATCCTCGCCGAAATCTGCCTGAAACGCCGAAAACCAAGCTTTTCCGCTCATCCATGCCAGCCGACATTCTTATTTGCACCTCGAAATCAATCTACCATCGATAATCTATACTTATCGATGGTTAGAACGCCAACTCCAAATCATACCATGTGAGGAACTGTAATATTCATATAGAGTTCCTTTAGCAAATCATTTACCATGATTTCAATGGCTTACGATCTCGCGAAAATCAACATGATAGCCCTGATGCGGCCGGCTTTCGACGCCGGTATCGCGTTGACGCGTCTCGACGAGCGCATTGCTCGCTCGTCCGTCGGCGCGGGCTTCCTCGAGCGCTCCCATTTCGCCGATGCCTGCGCCTCGTTGTGGATCAACGGCGAACTCGTCCATCTCGAAGACCTAGTGTTGCATGACGCGACGAAGGATATTCGCACGCCGACCCACGAGCTAACCATCGCTCGCGATGTTTTGAAAACCCGCCGGCGGATCGCCGGCCAATCGCCGGATTGGGCGTTCTCTGCCGACGGCATCCGCTCGCTGCGGAAAACCTCGGAGATCGGGTCGGGCGGAGGGGACGAGGCGACGACGGCAGAAGTTATTTGGCCGGCTGCTGCGATCGACGCGGAAGGGGAGGGGGACGAAGGTGACGACGTCGAAAATCTCCTTGGCGTCGACTATGCCGCCATCGATGCGGTGCTGGCTCGGTCGGAAGCGGCAATCGAGCGCGCAAGGCGGCCCGGCCGTGGTGGCGACCAAGACAAAGATCCGATGGTCTATGATCTCGACTGGGACGAGGATGCGCGGCTCGACGAATGGCGCGGTGTGTTGCGGGAGGTGCAAGACCTGCCGGCGGTGCTGCAGGCGATCGTTGCCCTCGATGCCTGGAACGAGCTTTCCGTCCTGCAGCACGCCCCTTGGCTCGGCCGACTGTTTGCCGCCTCGATCCTTCGGGAAGCCGGCATCACCACCGGCGCCCATCTGGCCGCCATCAACCTCGGACTGAAAACCATCCCCGTCGATCGCCGCCGCCATCGCGACCGGGAGATGCGGCTGCTCGCCATCGCCCATGGGTTTCTGGCGGCCGCCGAGATCGGCATGAAGGAACATGACCGATTGGTGCTGGCGCGCACGTTGATGGAGCGGAAGCTGGAAGGGCGGCGGACATCATCGAAATTGCCGGAGCTGGTCGAGCTGGTGATGGCGAAGCCGTTGGTTTCGGCAAAGATGGTGGCGAAGACGCTCGAGGTGACGCCGCAGGCGGCGCGGCGGATTGTTTTGGAGCTGGGCTTGAGGGAGATGACGGGGAGGGGGAGGTTTCGGGCGTGGGGGGTGCTATAGAAAGGAAAAATCCGGTCGTAGAAAGGTGTCGGTCGCGTCCAGCGTCCCGAAACTTGCGCCAAGGAATAGCGATCATTAAATACCGGACAGATTTTCTCAACGCTCCATCGTTGCACAAGGCGCAAGTTCGATCACGTTGCACTGGCTCAGTCCCTCGGAAACTCCCTTGGGAGCGTCAATCTCAAGGGATCTCCCCTTTTCGCAACGGCTCGGCGAGCCACGTCCGCAGCCGTCCCGAGAGCTCGTCCACATCGCGTGTCTCACATTCCCATACGACAGCCACATCCCAACCCTGAGCCCGTAGCTCCCGCTCCTTCGGRCGTCTCGTTCGACGTTCTTCGCAAATTTGTCCTGCCAGAATTCAATGATATCGCCAGTCAGGGAAAGAGGCGAGTGCATTATGCGAAAGGGGCATGCGGAAAGCACTCGCGGAAGATTTGCCATGCTCTGACGGCAGCCAATGGCGGCGTGCGGAACGAAATCCCCAACCGCTTGAACACGTTCATCAAGCTTGCTATCGAACTCGGCAGCGGAGGCTTCTTAGTCGAGGTCGGGGACGCCAGTTTCAGCAACGCGTGTCACCGTCTCTACCCCGGCGAGCGCGATCTGTTCCAGCCCAGATTTCAGAAGGTCGCGCGTATCCGATACGAAACGCGGCCGCTAGTTCTTGTCTTCTAACTGGTACGATACTGCTGCTAAAGCGAGCATAGTCACACGCGATAGGCGGCATTTTTGCAAGCGTCATTACGACGCGTCATTTCCGCACTGCTCTTGTTCCGACCCCGCATCGGCCAGTACACCAGCGAGCATGGCAGAGACATTTTTCGGGAYGTCGCCGGTGCKAACATGCGTGAAKKRATCMGCAAAGCMGGTCCATTCATGCACTTCCCTYARCAAGTCGGGAACCTCSACCAACGGATACATGTCGCTGATCTCGGCATTCAGYTCCTCKGCKGCCRCRGGGACTTCGCYGRCGGTTGGTGTAACRATCAASGTTCCGGCCTCRAGACGAACTCCTTCGAGCTTTCCRGATCGTGCTCTGTRCGCSAGRCGCKKCAGGTTGAASTCGAGCATCTGAYGCGCTTCGGCAAGCCACTGCGCGCCGTCGCTCTGGACCCCCAAACCGAGACGATCKTCTTCCTTCATCGAGAYGAATGTCGACCGCGGCATCAGATGCTCGTCAATCGGCCGGAAAGATCGGCTGCCATCGACCCAGATCTCCGCAGATCTAAGCYGGTCTCGCAAAGCCGCKAGCGTGGCGATCTCGTAGAGACGGCGATCRGGTTTCCCCTGTTCGAAGATAAGCCGTCGWTCAGTTTGGCTGAGGTGGGTGAKCGGCACGCGATCCGGGAGTGTCCGCCGCTTCTCGGCATAAAGCCGTTTCARCAGYGCAATTGCCGCCAGARGCGGGTCKTGGCGATGCGCCGMGCGGAACGTGAAGGCCTGAAGGAAYGCACCAATGTATTTGTGGACGGTCGCRTAYTGYTCGGCTGCYACGRTCAACGACGGYGCCTCGTTGTCGTCGACCATCGACTCGAGCTCAGGCTTCATCCGAAGSAGCCGGTCCCAGCCGACTCTTTGGTCGAGAACATCCAATGCRTTCCGACCATAGTCGTTGGCGGACTGCAGGGCGGTGATCGTATCYAGAAACATGCGCAGCGCTTTGRCGGTRTTCGCTCTGCAGTCCATCTGYCGCYGCTTCTTYCKATTRTTGGCTTGCGAGAACAACTTGCCCATCAGCTTGATGAACATCGTCACSGCATCGTCCGTGAGCTTCTGGCAAAGCTTGATGACTTGAGCCACGATYAGAGCGTGGCGACGGCTGGCGTTGARKTCGTTSGCAAGCCAGGCCGGCGTTGCGTTGCCCTCCCGGATCATCTGGTCCCACCGTCCGGATGATACGCGCRCCTGCAGTTCCGGATGGATCTCCAGCCGCCGYAGAAAAGCTATYCGCTCGGTCAGCCCGACGAGGTTCGACGCAGCCGGCGCTTCTGGCGCCGARCGCAGCCAATGRAAGCGCGTCTTGCYGATCGACGGGTCAACCTCTAACAGCCTATCCAGTGATTGAAGCCTATCGAGYGGGATGTCTTCAATCAGRGTTCTTTCTGCCCGGCGCCGGGCTATGGCACGGCCGGCAAGGCCGATRCGTTCGATCGTGTCGATCGCCGGCAGAAGAGCTCCGCGTTCGCGAAACGCGGCGACAGYCGAACTGGCTATCGCAGCACCGTCGTCGGACATRGTCGCCGCTTGAATTGCCGCCAAYAGYGCGGCKCGGCGATCTTGCACCGTGGCGCTTCTCGTATCCAAATAGACCATTAGCAGCGCCATATGATCTCGACGGGTTTCTTCACGACGTGCATAGAGGGCAAATTCGTCTGAAGCGGCGCCGATCTGATCAGCAACATACTTCAGCATGGCCCGAGGCGGAGTTTCTTGTGCTCCAAGCACTCGACCCGGGTATCGCATCAGACATAGCTGGATGGCAAAGCCGAGCCGATTGTGATTACGTCTCCGCAGTTCGATCTCCAGGCGATCCGCCAATGACAACGAATAGTGGCGGATCAGGCTGTCCTCGTCGACTGGGATATCGACAAGCTTCCGGCGATCTTGATCTTTGAGAAGCTTGCGCTTTGCCATCGCCCGACTCCATTCATGACCAATCTGCGTCGAGCGTTGTCGAGTCGGGCCGGACAGAGAAATCAAAACTGGCGCRTGTCGATMGCAATCCACAGAGATCGGATGTTGCACATCCGGTCTACGGCATGGTTCCGGTTTCGTTCGGCCTTAGCGCACGATTTCGAACTGCTCTTGTTCTGGCCCCTTCAAATGGGCATTGATGAGACCGCAGGCAAACGTGGCCACATGGCGATCTACACAAAGGCGGATTCCCAGATCGCCCCGGCGAAAAGTTCTCCGTGATAGTCGATATAGACGGTCAGAAATTCAGCGCGGAGCCGACCGGTCAGCAAATGGGCAAATTTGTCGGAGCTACCACTTGGGTCAATAATCCCGACTTCGTCTACGATCTTGCCAAGAAGAAAATGCTGACGGTCTCGCGTGAAGGGCGCGAACCTTTCACGTTGAGCCTTGAGGGAACCGACGCTACCATGCAGGCCCTGCGCGCTTGCCAGAACGCGAACTAGATAGCGCCTGCGAATTGCGAGGCAACGTGAGCTGCCTATGGAGTGCCGTCGAGACGAACCTCGCATAGTGCTGGGCGCCCCTCAACCGCTATCGGCGGCAAGGTGCTGAAGTTTAAGTCAGGCAGCCGGAGCATGCGCGCATTGGAAATTGGGTACCGGCGTTGCTACGATCCTACGTAGCAATTGCCATAGCCTTCCTTTGAGAAGTCGGCGACCGCCTCGCAGAAGGAGCGGCCACTCCGGAAATTTTGAAAGTAATTAGCGAGAATATTGAAATAATCATCCTATCGAAAGCAATATTATATCGCGGAAAATCCTCAATTCATGTAAAATTATTCGACTACTGGCGAATTTATAGTGTATATATTATGAATATATGATAGTATGGGTTGTACGTCAACTGATCCAGCCCGTTGGGGAATACCGCCAAATTGTGGTTCACGCCGTGTGGACGTCTCGGCTTGAAGTTCTGATCCAAGCTTTGCTGGCGTTCAGCACGTCCGAAATTGGGGAATGCAGTACCCGGTAGTCATTCACAAGCCAGTGAGGGGGATACGAAATGTTTAGCACGTGTATCAGGATTCCGGTACGCACCCGTAGCGACGAGACCCGGAATAGACTTTGCGGAAATATTGCTCGAAGTGTTTTCGTGGCGGTCGCCGTTGTCGTATTCGCAAATGGTCCGTCCTGGTC
>NZ_JBFUBG010000158.1:0-7266 GCF_056405875.1 Rhizobium sp. P1_E6
TTTTGGATGCCTGGGCAAGACGAATGTTCCCGACATCTGGAAAAATCTTTTCGGGCCGGAAAAATCTTTTCGGGAACGTCTGCGCGATGCCGGCATCCAATTCTGCGTAGGAAACATCGACCGGCGGTATCAGCCGGATGGAGGACCAGATGCAGAAACACCTTATCGCCGCTCTCTCGGCTTTCGCGCTGTCAGCCCCCGCGGCTTTTGCCGCCGGCGCAGCACCGACCGATCCGCAGATCGCCCATATCGCCTATACGGCCGGCGTCATCGACATCGAGGCGGCCAAGCAGGCGGTCGAGAAATCGAAGGACAAAGAGGTCGTCGCCTYCGCCAAGGATATGATCCGCGACCACGAGGCCGTCAACAAGCAGGCGCTCGATCTCGTCAAGAAGCTCAAGGTGACGCCCGAAGACAATGCCACCAGCAAGTCGCTGGCATCGGATGCCAAGAAGGAACGGGAAAAGCTCTCCAAGCTGAAGGGCGCCGCCTTCGACAAGGCCTATGTCGACAACGAAGTCGCCTATCACAAGACGGTCAACAACGCCTTGAAGACGGGTTTGATCCCGGCAGCCCAGAACCCCGAGCTGAAGTCCCTGCTCGAAACCGGCCTGAAGCTCTTCGAAGGCCATGAGCAGCATGCCGAGCATGTTGCCTCCATGCTGAAATGAGGGTCATGGGTGTCATGACGGTCATGGCAATCCTGCCGAAACTCTGCCTTGCGGCCGCCCTTTCGCTTTGCGCAACGGCCGCAAGTGCCGCCACGATCGAGGTGACCATCGAAAAGCTGGAGTTCAAGCCGGCGGTGGTGACAGCACGGCCGGGCGACACGATCCTCTGGCGGAACCGGGATGTGATGGATCATACGGCGACATCAAAGGGGAAATTCGACGTGGTGATCCCGGCGGGCAAGTCGGGATCGACTGTGGTGAAGGGTGATGGGGCGGTGGATTATACCTGCCGGTATCATCCGAATATGAAGGGGCGGATCGAGGTGGGGCAGTAGGGAGTGCCACCTGATGCAGTCGCGGGCGATGGGAAATGCCGGTCGTCCGCGCCTCGTTTGACGCAAAGCCGTCCACGGCCCATGTTGATCGCAAATGGAGCTGAGAATGATGGCAAGCCGCGAACATTCAGACCCGATTACCATGCGCTTGCGCCTGCATGTCCCTTCTGAAATTGCGGAGATTTGCAACCCCGGCCGGAACCGAGATTTCGTCTGCGTCTCCGCTGTGACGGCAGAGTGCCAGGAGGCTGCCGCGTGGTAACGGCTATCGACTTCATCCGCGCACGCCCGGAGCACGACGATATCATGGTCGCGCACTACCTCGCGATCTGGGAAAGTTACGACACGCCGCAAGATCACCTGCGGGAGGATGCACAGGACATCATCCGGACCTTCCTGAGGGATGGCCGTCAGCACCGAAAGCTTGCAAGCTTCATCGCATTCGACGGAAATATGCCGGCCGGATCCGTTTCCTGCCAGCTTCACACGATGCCATATCCCGTTGTCCTCAAGCCGCAGCACATGCTGCAGGGATACATCTGGTCAGTCTATAGCGATCCGCTTTATCGCGGGCGCGGCGTCGCGAAGAAACTCGTGTCGATGGCCGTGGAGCATCTGCGCGAAGCCGGCTGCACCACCGCGGTGCTTCACGCCTCGGAAGCCGGAAAACCCCTATACGCCGGCATGGGCTTTGAACTGGCGATGGAAATGCGCATGAAGCTGGGGCCGTAGGAAGCTCAGGCCTGCACCGCCGGACCCCACCGGCGAAATAACCACCCCGCAATAGGGGGCGCCACGGACCTGGTATGACTTGTCGACCTTCGGCCCGTTTCATTCTTTTAAGAAACATCCAGGCTGTAGCCGGTCAAAAACCCCTCCCCAACCCCTCCCCACAAGGGGGAGGGACTAAACTGCGGCGCCAATTTCGCTACTCCCAAGCGTTGAAATCGTCTGAACCGGAAGCGGCGAGTTAAGCCCCTCCCCCTTGTGGGGAGGGGTTGGGGCGGGGTCTTTACGAAAAGCCCATACCTGACTGATCCCCCATGTCACCCCCTCAACCTTTCATCCGCACGCTCCCACCATCGAAGCCAAACCGGCCGGATGGAGGGCAGTCATGACCACCGCACCCATCCGCTCCGGCCCACATCGCCACCACGATCGGATGCCCCCCATGTGCATGTTCTCCTCGCCGCCGAAAGCCGAGCCACCGCAGGCGCCACCCGAATACGCCCAGCAGAAGACGCCTGACTACGCCGCCGCCCAGTCCACGGCCGCGCGCCGTGCCTCCGACAAGGTGAAGGGCGCTCCCTCCACCATCCTCACCTCTCCGTCAGGCGCGCCGCCGCTTGCAGATACGCAGTCGCCGGCGCTCTCGGGCAATACCGCCAAGAAGACGTTGCTCGGACAGTAAGGGCCCAGACACAAGGCATTGGACATCAGCATGGAAAACCTCCGTCGCGACAACGAGACACAGATTGCCTATCACCGCCGGCGGCTCGCCGAGCTGAAGGAGGTTCGCCAGCCCTGGGAGGCGGAATGGCGCGCACTTGCCGAGCATATCGAGCCGACGCGGCTTCGCCTCTATTCCGATCGGGAAGGCCCGCGCTCGCGCGACAAGATCATCGACAGCACCGGCAGCCATGCCTATGAGACGCTGAAGTCAGGCATGCATTCGGGGCTGACCTCGCCGGCGCGGCCCTGGTTCCGGCTGACGACCTTCGATCCCGATCTGAAGAAGCAGGATTCCGTCAAGGTCTATCTCGCCGCCGTGCAGGACAAGATGCGCGAGGTCTTTGCGGCCTCCAATCTCTACCGCGCCTTCCACATCGGCTATGGCGATCTCGGCCAGTTCGGCCAGTCCGTCGCGATCCTCGTCGAGGATGAGGAGACGGTCATCCGCGTGCAGCAGCTGGTGCATGGCCGCTTCTGGATATCAAGGGATCACAAGGGGAAAGCCACGACGCTTTACCGGGTGTTCCGCTGGTCCGTGCAGCGCATCATCGAGCGCTTCGGTTACGACAATGTGCCGGAGCGGCTGCGCAGCCTCTATGACAGCTCGAAATATGGCGAATGCTTCGATGTCTATCACGCGATCGAACCCCGCTACGACCGCGACCCCAAACTGATCGACAAGCGCAACAAGGCCTTCCTCTCCAATTACTGGATCGACGAAACAGGCGGCGATCTGCTGGAAGAAAGCGGCTTCGACAGCAATCCGATCATCGCACCCGCCTGGGAGCTTTCCGAGGACGATCACTACGCACTCTCGCCCGGCCAGAAGGCGCTCGGCGATATCAGGATGCTGCAGCTGGAACAGACGCGGAAGCTCGAAGGCATCGACAAGAAGGTGCGCCCGCCGATGAACGCGCCGACCTCGATGCAGAACAGCCCGGCCTCGCTGCTGCCGGGTGCGGTGAATTACGTGGATGATCCGACCGGCAAGGGTTTCAGGCCTGCGATGGAGGTGAACCTCAGCCTCGCGGAACTGCGCGAAGATATTCAGGAAGTGCAGAACCGCATCGAGAAGACCTTCTTTGCCGATCTCTTCTTCGCCATCACCAATATGGAAGGCGTGCAGCCGCGCAACCAGTTCGAGCTGACGCAGCGCAAGGAAGAGCAGCTCTTACAGCTCGGCCCTGTGCTGGAAAACGTCTTCGGCGATCAGCTGGGGCCGACCATCGACCGCACCTTCGATATTCTGGCGGCCCGCGACGAACTGCCCCCGCCCCCGCCGGAGCTGCAGGGCACCGAGCTGAAGGTGGAGTACATTTCCACCCTCGCGCAGGCACAGCAGGCGGTAGCAACGGGCGCCATCGAACGCGGCGTCGCCTTCATGGGCCAGGTCTCCGCCGTCAAGCCGGAAGCGCTCGACAAGCTCGATGTCGATGAGGCGATCGACCTCTATTTCGACGCGATCGGCGCCCCGCCCTCGATGATCCTCGCCGATGACAAGGTCGAGGATATCAGGGCCCAGAGGGCGCAGCAGATGCAGGCGGCGCAGACCGCGCAGATGGCCTCGCAGGTCGCACCTGCCCTCAATCAGGGCGCCCAGGCCGCACAGGTGCTGGCGGACGCCAATGACAACCCGAATGGCGCGGCACTTCTGCGCCAGCTGGGGCTCGCCTGATGGACCATTTTAAGGATCAACCATCTGCCCCCCACACCATCGGGCGAGACGAAATCACGACGGCGTTTCGCGAGGTCTTCGCGACCGCATCCGGCAAGCGCGTGCTGTTCTGGATGCTGGAACAATGCGCCGTCTACCAGGAGGCCTATGCGGGAGAGCTTGGCAACGCGACGCATTACACGCTCGGACGGCAGGGTGTGGGCCGGCGGCTGATCGCCGAGCTCGACCGCATCGACCCGACGCTCTATCCGCGCCTGCTGCTCGCCATCGCGGATCTCAAGGCAAACGACAAGGCAGCGGCGGTTAGCCGCGCGAAAAGCGAGGAAGGGCAAGACCATGACATCGATGCTTAGCAGGAGCCCGTTTCCGGCCATCCTGCGCAATGCCGAAGGCAGCGGCTCCGGTGGCGGCGAGACGCCCGCGCCCGAAAACATTCTCTTCCCCAACGAGGAGACGTCACCGGAAAGTGACCTCGGCGCTGGCGATCAGGATCATGCCTCTGCCRAAAATCATGAGGCCGCCAAGCCCGAGGGAAACGCCGATAGCGACCCTGCTGACCGCGTGCCCGACGATGGCCGCTATTCGCTCACCATGCCCGAAGGCATCGAGGTGGATCAGGAGCTGGTCGAGGCGCTCGGCCCTGACTTCCACGAGATGGGCCTGACCAACCGGCAGGCGCAGCAACTTGCCGACCGCTTCATCGAGATCCAGGGCCGGCGCGGCAAGGCGGCGGGCGAAGCGTGGGCCGGCCGCGTTCAGGGCTGGGCGGACGAAGCCCGCAAGGACCGTGACATCGGCGGGGCGAAATGGGGCGGCACCGTGGGCTCGGCCCAGCGCGCGCTCTCGCGCTTGGGCACGCCGGCGCTGCGCGAGTACCTGAATACCAGCGGCGGCGGCAACCACCCCGAATTGATCAGAATTTTCGCAAAGGTCGGATCGATGATCCAGGAGGACAACCCACCGAATGGCGGCGCGGGCGGACACGGCAGGAAAGCCGAAACCGCGCACCTGATGTTTCCCAAAGACGCACCGAAGGGCTGATAAGACATGGCTACCATTGGCAGCTACTACCCCAATCTCGTTGACGCATTCAAAGGCTCTGCCGAAGGCGCCGTCATCGAGCTTCTCTCGCAGCAGAACCCGATCCTCGACGACGCGATGGCCGTCGAGTGCAACATGGATGCCGTGCACCGCCATATGGTGCGCACCGGCCTGCCCTCCGTTTCCTGGGGTCGGCTCTATCAGGGCATCAAGCAGTCCAAGGCCACCATGCAGCAGGTGGACGACACGACGGGCTTCGTGCATGCCCGCTCCGAAATCGACATGCGCCTGCTCGATCTGGCACCCGACAAGGCGAAGGCCCGCCTCGTCGACACCATGCCCTTCATCGAGTCGCTGAGCCAGGAAATGGCTTCCGGCCTCTTCTACCACGACACGGCAACGGCCCCGGAGAAGTTCAAGGGCCTGTCTGCCCGCTACTCCGCCTATAACCCCAACCTGCCGAACCCGGCGCAGCCGAATATCGCCAGCCAGGTGGTCCACGGCGGCGGCACGGGTGCGGACAATACCTCGATCTGGTTCGTCACCTGGGGCGACCATGCCACCCACCTTCTCTACCCGAAGGGCACAAAGGCGGGCGTGAAGATCGACGACAAGGGCGAGCAGCGCGTGCTGGACGCCAATGGCGACCCCTACTATGCCAAGGAAACTCTCTACACCTGGCATCTGGGCGCAGCCGTGAAGGACTGGCGCTACAACGCCCGCGTCGCCAATATCGATGTCTCCGACATGATGGCCGGAACCGTCGATCTCTGGTCGCTCTTGCGCAAGGGCTACTACCGCCTGCAGTCGCGCCGGCTGAACGCCAAGGCGAGCCGCATCGCCATCTACATGAACAAGGATGTGCTCGAAGTGCTCGACGTGCAGTCCACCGACCGGGCGCTGACCTCCGACCGGCAGAACACGGTGCACCTGACCACGCAGTTCGTCGAGGGCCAGGAAGTGAAGTTCTATCGCGGCATCCCGATCCGCGAAACGGACGCCATCCTCAACACCGAAGCGGCCGTTCCGGCACTCGTCTGATCGTCTCTATCAAGCCCCGCCGTGATGAGCGGCGGGCACTCCCCTCAACGAAAGGCATCACAATGATTTTCGACCGGCAGACGCTGCTTTCGGACGCGCAGGTTATCACCGCGACCGGCCCCAGCACCAATGTCATCAATCTCGGCCCGATCAAGCAGGGGCTGACCCGCGATATCGGCAAGGGCGAACCGATCCCCTTCCTTATTCAGGTGGTGGAAAGCTTCAACAATCTGACCTCGCTCGCCGTCACCATCCAGACGGACGACAACGAGGCCTTCGCCACGCCGAAGGCCGTGATCACGACGACGCTTGTCCTCGCCGATCTCAAGGCCGGCAAGATCATCCCGCCGAGCCACATCCCGCGCGGCACGGACGAGCTCTACCTGCGCCTGCTCTACACCGTGACCGGCACGGCCCCGACCACGGGCAAGATCACTGCCGGCTTCACCGCGGGCGTTCCCTCGCATGGTTGATGTCATAGCCAACGTCTCAGGCTATTTCGGCGGCGCCAGACGCGACCCCGGCGAGCGCTTCAGCTTGCCGGACGCGCTCTGGAAGGACGAAAAGCGCCGTCCGAAATGGGTGCGGCTTGCCCGATCCGGCGACAAATCCACCGGCAAGGCTGAAGCCGAACCGGCCGAGAAAAAGCCGGCCGCAAAGGCAGCCAAGCTTCCCATGTCCCCCGAGCCTGAAGGCAACGGCGTGCAGGAAGCGCTCGGCGGCCCCGCCCCGGACTGGACGCCACCGGAAATCCACAACTCCCCCCAGCCTGGCGACTGACGCAAGCTGATTGACAGGCCACCTCTAGGGTTAAAACCCAATCAAACTATTGATTAAATTATCTCTGTATGATTCACTTCGGTAATAATGGGAGTTTGAATCATGGCAGGAGAATTCTGGCTTGATGACCGACAGTGGGCGGTGATCGCTCCTCTGCTTCCGACGAACCAACCCGGCGCTCATCGAACTGATGACCGCCGGGTGATCAGCGGGATTATCCACGTCCTGCGATCGGGTTGCCGGTGGCAGGATTGTCCAGCTTGCTACGGAC
>NZ_JBFUBG010000159.1:0-7266 GCF_056405875.1 Rhizobium sp. P1_E6
ATCGAAGTGCCCCCGATCGTGTCGCGGACCACGTATCGACCGTTCTCGTCGGCAGCGATTTCGGCATAATTCAGCGCCAGCGCCTGTGGTCCGGACGACAGGGCGTCGCCGATGAGTTCGATGCCGAGACGTTCGGGGTGACTGACCCAGGCGTCGTAGTAGGTTGCCGAACTCTTGATGTCGGGATTGAGCGCCGGCCAGTTGGCGAGCGTCTTGCGCCGTCCACGGAACTGGTGATGCGGCATTATTGCCCGACTGCGTGTCAGAAAATCGTAGATGCTGAGTCCGGCCTTGATCGCAATGGCGCCGCGCCGGCTTGGACGGCGCGTCAGTCCGAGGAAGCGGATGACACCATTGCCGAGCCCCGAGACGATATCGAAGACGGGAACGGTCGTCGGCAGCGGCGCAACGTAGTGGGGGGCGTTGCGCAACAACCTGTCTCGCTCGGCCAGAGATTCCTGGACGAGTTTGAACTCGCCATTTTCAAGATAACGAAGCCCGCCGTGTACCATGCGCGACAGCGCCGCGCTCGCTCCGGAGCAATAATCGTGTTTCTCGACGAGGAGCACACGCACGCCCTGAAGCGCCAGCTCCCGGAAGACGCTGATGCCGTTGATACCGCCGCCGATGACACACACGTCTACCTTCGGGCTCCGGCGAAGCCCGTCCAACGTCTCTTCACGATTCATGATGGCGATCCGTTACCTGTCCATGTCAGTCATTATCGCTGAAATGGCTGTATCGATGGCTGTCTGGTCGTCCGCATCCAGCCGAATGGTTCCGGCTCGAGCGTTGTCAAGCGCCTGCGCGGCATTTCGCGCACCGCAAAGCGCGAAAGTGACCCCGGGTTGAGCAAGGGTCCAGGCGATGACGGTCTGCGCGATGCTTGCGCTTTGTCTGTCGGCCACCGGCCGGATGGCGTCCGCAAAGGCCAGCGTCTTCTCGCGGTTGGCGGCTGAAAAGCGCGGATTGTCCCGTCGCTGGTCGTCACCTGAAAAGACTCGGCCGGGGCCGATTGCACCAGACAGAAGGCCGAGTGCCAGGGAGGAATAACTCAACGTCGCGATGCCGTTTGCCCGGGTCAAGGGCAGCAGATCGGCCTCGATATCCCGGTCGATCATGCTGAACCGCTCCTGGATGGCATCCAGACCGCCGACCGAAATGTAATCCCGAAGTTCATCAGTCCCCACATTGCTGGCGCCGATCGCCCGGATCTTGCCCGAAGCCTTCAGATCTTCCAGCGCCCGCATCGTCTCCTCGATGGGGGTCGTGGGATCCTGCCAATGGGTGATGTATAGATCGATATAATCGGTGCGCAGACGCCGCAGGCTTTCTTCGATTTCGTGGAAGATCGCATCACGGCCCAGATAGCGGTGAACCGGCTTTCCGTCCTGGTCGAAGAAATGCCTGCCCTTGTTCGTATGCCAGACAAGGCCGCATTTGGTGGCGATGACGGYCTTGTCGCGCCGGCCCGCAAGCGCCTTGCCGACGATCTCCTCCGATCGGCCAAGGCCATAGGCAGGTGCCGTGTCGATCAACGTGACGCCGGCGTCGAGCGAGGCGTGGATCGCGGAGATCGATTCCGCTTCGTCCGTGCCGCCCCACATCCAGCCGCCGATTGCCCAGGTGCCCAGGCCAACCGCCGAAGCGGCGACGCCGGACCCGCCAATGTCACGCATCAATTGCTGCCCGCTCATATACCCTCTCCCTTGCCATTCGCCAGAGCAATAACCCGGGCACCGGTCGCCTCGTCGGTCACGAGCGTATCGAGGTGATTGCCGCGCATGACGCTGAGGATCGGGCCTGCCTTGTTCGGCCCGCTTGCCACGCCGATCTTCGTCGGGATGGAGGCGAACTCGGAAAGGGTCAGGGAGACCAGCGATCGGTTGAGGCTGTAGTCGCAGACGTTGCCCCGATCATCGAGCAGATGCGCGAGCAGTTCGCACGAGGCGCCAGAGCGCTCGATCGCCGCTCGGTCGGTGCTGGAGGACGGATGCAGGTCGTAATAGCTGGAATCATCAGAGAGGATCGAGCCGATGCCGACGATCGCCACCTTCGCCTCTCGTGCCCGTTTGAAGACGTCGGCGACCGAACGCATGTTGATGAGCATTCCGCGCTCAGTGGCGCTGTCTGCAAAGAGCGGTGCATGGATCTGGAACGAGCGTCCGCCCAACCGGTCCGCCATCATTGTCGAAACGTGGTTGACGTCGGTGTAGTGCTTGCCCTGGACACAGCCCGTTGCCGGAATGACCTCGACATCCAAGCGGTGCTGTGGCTGGAGGCCTGCAACCACCGCGCTGACGCCCTTGCCGCCCGTGATGCAGATCGTATCCCCATCGGCAATTTCCTCGAGCAGTAGGCGAGCGGCCGCTTCGCCGACTGCCTGGAGGGCTGTCTGCGGATTGTCGGAGACGGTCGGCACTACTACGGCACGGCCGATGCCGCCGAGCGCCAGTAACTGTTCTTCCATATCGACGAGTGGCTCGACGGGCGACTTGATCTTGATCTCGACAAGGCCGAGCTGGCGGCCGCGCTTGATCAGCCGGTTGACGGTTGCATGTGAAATGCCGAGCCGGTCGGCGATCTGCGCCTGGGTCAGTCCTTCCAGGAAGTGCAGGACGAGGGCCTGATGCATCTGCCGGGCAATGACGATTTCTTCGCGTGGGGCAGAGACGGCTTTCGGTTTTGCAATCGGCATGTCAGACGGCCTTCCGCTTGTGCAGGAAATGGTCGATGGAAACGGCGGCGAGAAGGATACAGCCCTTGATCATGTCCTGCCAATAGACAGAGATGTCGAGCAGGATCAGCGAGCTTGTCACCACCGACAGAAGGGCAATGCCGAGAATGGCGCCGAGGATCGTACCAGAGCCTCCGCTCAAGGACGCACCCCCGATGACGGCGGCTGCGATGATGTTGAGCTCCATTCCGACGCCGAAGGTCGGGGTCGCTGCGCCGAAGCGCGACATGTAGATGACACCGGCGACACCCGACAGCGTTGCGCAGAGGACGGTCACCCAGAATTTGACCTGGTTGGTCTTGATCCCGGAATAGAGCGCCGCCTTCTCATTGCTGCCGGTATAGAAGACCTTGCGGAAGGCCGTCGCGCGGCGCAACAGGAAATCGAAGACCGCAACGATCGCGACGAAGATCAGGATCACGTAAGGGACGCCATGGAACGTGCCCTGCCCGACGGCCTTGAACGACGGCGGCAGCGTGAACAGCGAAAGCGGTGTCCCCTTTGTGATGATCAGACACACACCGCGCACGATGACCATCGCCGCAAGAGATGTGATGAAATGATTGAGCCCGATCACCGTGACGAAGAAACCCATGGCGCAGCCGATCAGCGCGCTGGCGAGAATGCCGACGAGCGACGCGCTCCACGGATCCAGTCCCATCAGAAAAAGCGATCCGGACAGGACCATCGAGAAGCAGACGACCGACCCGACCGAGAGATCGATACCGCCGACGATGAGAAGGATGGTCATTCCAACGACGACGATGCCCTCAACGGAAAACGACATCAGCATGGCCCGGAAATTACCAAGCGTCAAAAAATGCGGAGAGGCAAAACTCATGAGGACGCAGAGGGCGAGAATGATCGCGATAAGCCCCGCTTCCCGCATCGTCGCGAGCCGTCTCCATGAGGAGGGACGCTCCCTCGTCATTGCCAATGCGTGATCTGTCATTGAAAGGTCTCCCGTCCCCGATTCTTCTTCAGATGGCATGTTCTGATGCCTTCGATGGATTGTGTTGAGGGGCAGCGACCCCGGATGCGAGCCGCATGATCGCTTCTTCGGTCATCGCCTCGCCTTCGAGTTCGCCGGCCACCGTACCGTCGCGAATGACGATGGCCCGGTCGCAGAGGCCGAGCAGTTCGGGCAGTTCCGATGTGATGACCAGGATGCCGATGCCGGAGCGCGCAAGCTCGCGCAGCAGGCGATGAATCTCGGATTTTGCACCGACATCGATGCCGCGCGTCGGTTCGTCCATCAGGATGACCTTCGGATCGACCGCCAGTTGCTTGGCGATGGCGACCTTCTGCTGATTGCCTCCAGACAGCGACGAGACCGGCATGCCGATGCCGCCCATGCGAATGCCAAGGCGCCGTGCAAGGTTTTGTGCCAGCTCCGCCTCGGTTTTCGTGTTCAACAGCCCAAACCGTCCGGTCAGTGCCTTCAGATCGAGGGCGGCAACGTTCTGCGCGATCGACAGATCGAGGAACACACCGGACCCCTTGCGATCCTCCGACAGGTAGACGACCCCTGCCCGCACTGCATCTGCATAGGAAGCCACACGAAGCGGGCTGCCCGCGAGGATAACCTCGCCTTGCGTTGTGTGGCGCAACCCACAGATACCCTCCGCGATTTCGGTGCGGCCGGAGCCGATCAAACCGCCGATGCCGAGGATCTCTCCCTTGCGCAATTCGAAGCTGACGTTACGAAAACGCCTGTCGTCGCCAAGATTTCGGACCGCAAGAATGGCCTCGCGGGTTCGCTCTGCCACGGGCTGCTTTTCCGGATAGAGCTGAGTGATCTCGCGCCCGACCATGCTGCGAACCACGTCCTCCGCCGTTATGTCGGATGTCTTTTCGGTCGAGACATAGCGTCCGTCGCGGAAGACGGTGACGCGATCACAAAGGCTGAAGATCTCCGCCATGCGATGGCTGATGTAAATGATCGATATGCCATGCGCCTTCAAATCCCTGATGATGCCGAAGAGCACCTGCGCTTCGGCTTCGGTCAGCGCGGCAGTCGGCTCGTCGAAGAYGAGGACGCGGCAGTCGAGCGTCAGCGCCTTGGCGATCTCGACCAGCTGCTGGCTCGAGATCGGCAGCTCGCCGACCTTCCGGCGGACATCGATGGGAGCAAGACGGTTCATCACCGCCTGCGCCTCGCCCTCGAGCCTCGCGAAATTCATCAAGGGCGAACGCCGTCGGTTCGTCGCCGCCATGAACATGTTCTCGGCAACCGTGGCATCCGGGCAAAGTGCGATTTCCTGGTGGACAAGGCCTATTCCCAGGGATTGGGCAGAGGCCGGAGACGCAATCTCCACGCGTGCGCCATCAACGAGGATTTCCCCTTCGTTCGGCTGCAGCACGCCAGCGATGATATTCATGAGCGTCGACTTGCCCGCGCCGTTTTCGCCACAGAGCGCGTGCACCTCGCCCTTCTCGAGGCTGAAGGTCACATCCGTCAGCGCCTTGATCGCACCGAAGCGTTTGCTGACATTGCGTATCTCCAAAACCGGCGCCGGCATCATCGCATCCTCCCCTTGCATCGGCTGTCCGCGATTTCCCGATCCCGGACAGCCGTTTTGCAGCCCTATTCCTCGATACCCTTCGTACCGCGACGCTTCAGATACTTGTCCCAGTAGAAATCGTCGGCATTGGCGGCCGTGACGATGGACAAGCCGTTGTCGACGAAGGGAATGCTCATCGGATTGAAACCCGAGCGCTTGGCATCGTTCATCGGGTCGATCAGCTCCGGATGCTTGGCAAGCCACAGCATCATGAAACCCATGTAGCCCTGCATGCCCTGGTTCGGATTGATCGAGCCGAACACTTCTCCGGCCTTGATCATGTCGAGGATATTGGCATTGACGTCGGCGCACATGACGAGAATCTTGCCGCCGCTTTCCTTGTTGGCCTGTGCAGCCCCGATCGCCGAGTTTGCCTCCGGCATGAACACGGCGTTGAGGTTTGGATGCGCCTGCACCAGGCTCATGAGACCCTGATAGGCCTTGTTCGGATCCTGGTTCGACGCCGCGCGCCCGACGAGCTTCATGTCGGGATATTTTTCCTCCATGCGAGCGATGAAGGCCGCGATGCGCTTGTCGTGGTTATCCTGCCCCGGATTTTCCAGAACCGCGTATTCGCCCTTGCCACCGAGCTTTTCGGCAATCGCGTCGGCCGCATAGGTACCTTCGCGCGTATTATCCGACGTGATGAAGGATATGCGCTTGGAGAGCGGCGAGTCCGCGGCAAAGGTGACGACCGCCGTGCCCTGGTCGATCGCTCGGTTGATCGGCTCGATGAAGGGATCCGAATTCATCGGATGTACGAGAATGCCGGCCGGGTTCTGGGCAAGCGCCTGGTCGAAGGTCGCGATCTGCTTGTTGACGTCATATTCCGGCGTACCGGTATAAGCGGTCTCGCAGCCGAGCTGCTGACCTGCCTGCTTGAACATTTCATAGACCGGGAACCAGTATTCTACACCCGAAACCATGACGTTCATCACGTATTTTTCACCCGGCTTGCAGCGGAACGGATTTTCCGTTTCCGCGCTGGCTGCACCGGCCAAAAGCGTTGATGCAAGGACCGCCATCGCGGTCGTGCTTAAAAAATTGCGCAAGATTCCTCCTCGAGGCCGAAGCCCCTCCCGATATCCGTTGGCGCCGTTAGCGGGCGACCTGTGATCCCATGAAGTCCGGAATTCCTCCTCGAATTCCGGTGAGTGGAGATAATCGTAACGCCAGATGCATGTCAATATAATTCATGATGTGAAATATATTTCACGCCACCGCTGCGGCTCTCAATGTGGCCATGTCGCCTGCCGCTCGTTCGGTCGTCGGTGTCTGCGACGTCGGGTTGATTTTCAACCGGAAGCCGGAGCCATAGTCCTGTTTACGCTCGAAAATTAAGCTTGATCGCGCTGACGGGAATAAAACCACCGAGCCGCTATCGCGCAATCGCTGCTCTTAAAAGAGATCTGAACCTATGGCCCATTCCGAAACAGACGTTTGGAATCAAGGTTCCTGACCATGCTGAATGGCAGCACGTTATCAGCTTCAAGCTGAGCTGCCGGCGCGGGCCGTCCAATGAAATATCCCTGGATCTGGTTGATTCCGTACTGCTGCATCAGCCGCTGATGTTCGATGGTCTCGACCCCTTCAATGAGGATCCTCACGCCGCGATTGCGCAACAGGCCGATGATGTCGAGCAACATCCGCTTGCCTCTCTCCGTGTTGCAGTCATGGAGGAAGGATCGATCGATCTTGACGGTGTCGAATTCTATGAGGCGAAGCCACGAGAGCCCCGCGAAGCCCGTGCCGAAGTCGTCGAGCCAGACTTGAGCGCCTAGTTTTCTCAGGTCGCTAATGCAGCGAACCACATCCTGGTCGATTTCAAGCTCCATGCCTTCGGTAATTTCGAAAGCAAGCCGAGCGCCCGTCACGCCGAATTCTGCGAGTGTTGCTGCCACATAGGTAGCGAAACCCGGCATCTTAAGTTCAATCGGCGAAACGTTGACACTAGCAACCTGTATG